>JAKASY010000015.1 GCA_021817625.1 Bacillota bacterium
TCTCAAGAAACGCCACGCCGAACCAGCGCAGGTAGGCTGTCAGGGACACCGCGGCGAGGATGGCGACCATGGCACCCAGCAGGGCGAGAAACACGTGTACGCCGCTTGCCTGGGGCAGGGGCATGAAGAGTGACTCGAGGAGCAGCCACTCGCCGACGAAGGTGCCCAGCGGCGGCACCCCCGCAAGGCCCAGGGCGCCCACCAGGGCCGCGGCGCCGTTCCATGGCATCCGGGACATGAGGCCGCCCAGCGCGTCGAGGCGCCGACCGCCGCGCGCCGCCTCCACCTCGCCCGTGATCGCGAACAGGCACAGCTTGCCCCCAGCGTGCGCGAACACCAGCGTGGCCGCGGCCACCAGGGCGGTCGCCGCCTGCGCCGGGGCGTCCAGGGCGCGAAGGAAGAGGCCGAGGCCCAGCGCGAGGAAGGCGGCGCCAAGGGCCTCCACCGTGCCAAAGGCGAGGATACGCTTCATGTCGCCGTCGAAGAGCGCGCCGATGCTGCCTACGCTGAGGCCCGCCAGCCCCAGCACACCGGTGACGATGCCGAGGGCGAGCGACGACGGCCCCAGCCAGCCAAGCACCCGGAAGAGCGCCGCGAAGGCCACGGCGGTGAGCGCTCCGGACAGGAAGCCCGCCACCGTGCCCGGCGCCTCCGGCTCCGCCACGGGCAGCCACAGCTGGAAGGGCACGAGCGCCGCTTTCGTGCCGAACGCGACCACGGCCAGAAGGGCGAGCGCAAGCCGGGCGTCCGGCCCGAGGGTCGCGAGGGCGCTCGCACCCCGGCCCTGGCCGACGACGACCGCCGTGTAGAGGGCCGCCGCCCCAAGCTCCGACACGGCCAAGAGAAGCGCGGCGCTGCCGTATACGCGCCGTCCCGGCCGGGCCGAGACGAAGAGGAGGAACGCCAGTGCCGACATCGCCTCCCAGGCCGTGAGCAGGGAGAACGGCGTCGTCGCCGCAAGCACGCCTGCGCCCATAAGAAGGGTGAGGTGAAGGAGCGGGATCGCCGCGGGCCGCGCCAGCACCTGACCTCCCGCTCCCTGGCGCGTGGACCCGTCCATGAGCAGACCGAGCGCGAGGCCAAGGGAGCCGAGGAGAAGCAGCCAGAGCCCTGCGATGCCGTGGGGCGAGAAGGCAAGCGGCGGGATCGACGCCGGCAGGGCCAACGTGAAGCCGCCCGCGCCAGCCAGACCCGTAAGCCCCCATACAGCCACGGCGAGCGCGCCGGCGCACAGGGCCGCGCGTCGGACCGGCGCGACGCCCACCCCCGCAAGCCACGCCGCCGCCGCCAGGGCGGGAAGGAGCGTGGTCATCGCGCACCACCCACTGCCGCGCGTGGCGTCCGGCCCACGGCCTCGAGGATGCCATCGAGGATGGCACGGGGCGTCGGCGGACAGCCCGGCACCCGCACGTCCACGGGCACCACGCCCTCGAGACTGCCCCGCACGCCGGGCATACGCGCGAAGACCGAGTCGCCGAGCGCACAGCCCCCGACGGCGACGACCCGCTTCGGGGCCGGCATCGCCTCGTACGTCTGGCGGACGACGGGCGCCATCGCCTCGGTCACCACGCCGGTGACGAGGAGCAGGTCGGCGTGGCGCGGCGAGGGGGTGAAGACGAAGCCGAGGCGCGTGAGGTCGTACACGCAGCTCGCGAGCATCGCGATCTCGCTCTCGCAGCCGTTGCACGAGCCGGCGTCCACGTGACGGATGGCGAGCGACACGCGAAGCGGACCAGCGGGCGGCCGGACGACGCGCGGCGAGGACGCGTCCGCCTCGCTTGCGCCGAGCGCCGGGTCGTCCGCGAACGGGTATGGGCTCGCCCGCGGCCCACTGCGGATGGCGCGAAGGAACCCAGGATAGATCACGCTGCTGGCCCCCTCACATGTCGCTGCCGGCCGCGCTGAGCGCGAAGCTGGCGTCGATGATCGGCACGTCCTGAAGGACGTTGCGCCGCGCCACCGCGGCCGGCAGGAGCGCCCAGTTTCGCAGCGAGGGCGTACGCGCCCACACGCCGGCGGCTCGCCCGTGCGCGTCGACGTCGATCGCGTAGACCACCTCGCCGCGCGGTCCCTCGGCTCGGCCAAGGCCCCACCCGCCCCCAGCCTGACTGGGCCCGGCAGGCTCCGTACGCCGCTGACTGGGGAGCGCATCGGCCGCCTGGTCCAGCCAGTGGAGGCTCGCGCGCACCTCGGTGGTCTTCACGCGCCAGCGTGCCCAGGCATCTCCCGTGTGCTCGTACGGCAGCGGCGACGGAGCGCGGCCGACGTACCCGGCGTACGGGCGGAAGCGTCGGCAGTCGGGCCCGCTGCCGCTGGCGCGCCCGACAGGGCCAAGCGCCCCCGCCTGCTCGGCCTCGTGCGCCAGGACGACGCCAGCGGCGTTCAGGCGGTCCAGGAAGGAGGGCGTGGCGTCCAGCTGGTCGACCACGCGCTGTACGCTCGGGCCAAGCGCCACGACCCGTGCGATCGCGTCGGTCCAGAGCACGTCCGCCGCGTCCAGCTCAAGCCCTCCCGGCACCACCACGCCTCGCAGGTAGCGGTGGCCGGTGAGCGCGTGGGCGACGCGCAGGACCGTCTCGCGCAGGGCGAGGAGCTCCTGCTGGGCGGCCGGCAGCCCCGTCGCGCTGGCGAGCGAGGCAAGATCCAGGAGGTGGCTGTGCACGCGCTCGATCTCGGCGAGGACGCTGCGCAGAAGTGCCGTGCGCCCGGTCACGCTCCAGTCGAGGGCCGCCTCGACGGCCTGGGAGAAGGCCAGCGCGTGCGCGACCGTGGACGTGGCCGTGGTGCGCTCGACCACATGCACCGCGTCCTCGAGCGCGAGCCCGCGGGCCGCCTCCCGCACGCGCCGCACCTTGTAGCCCAGCTCCACGCGCAGGGCGAGGACCTCGTCGCCCATGCCGGTGAGCGACAGCCCGACCGACTCCATGACGTCGCCGCGCACCGGGCCAATGGGGAAGGTGAAGGCAGCCGGCGCGGCCACGGCGTGGGCGGGGCCGGCATCGTAGCGACCGTCGTGCCCGCGCGCCAGGGCCTCGAGCCGCGCCTCCTCCAGGGCGGTCTCCCCCGCCCCGACCTGGCTTGGCCAGACAAGGCCCGATCGCCAGGGCGCACGGATGCGCACCAGGCCGCCCGGCTCTTCCATGACGGCCTCCACCTCGCGGCCGTCGGCGACAGCGTCATCCCAAAGCGCCAGCAGGTTCGTGCCCATGGGCGCGTCATCCATCGGACGGGCGTGGCGCAGTCGGCGGCGCACCTCCGGTCCGAACGCCTCCGGCGCCACGGCCTCGACCCGCGCCCGCATCAGCGCCCCACCCCACTCTGGACGAGTGCCACCGCGTGTGTCAGGACGCCGCTGAAGGCGAGCGGCGCCGCGATGCCCGCCGCCAGGCCGCACAGGGTCAGGACGGCCATCGGCCACAGCTCTCCCGCCGTCTCCCAGAGGCCGGCGCCCTGCGGTGCTGACAGCGGTCGACGGCCGCCGAGAAGCATCCGCGGCACGTGCCGGCCGAGACCCACGGCAATGGCGGCGACGAGTGCCGCGGCGGCGGCGGCAGCCGCCGTGTCGCCCTGGAGGACAGCGCCGCGCAGGATGAGCCACTCGCTGAAGAACGGGCCAAAGGGCGGCAGCCCGGCGATCGCCCAGGTGCCGAGCGCGACGGCCCAGCCGCTCCAGGGAAGGGCGCCGAGCAGGTGGTCGGCCTCGGGCAGGGTCGAGACGCCGAAGCGGTGGCGCACGTTGCCGGCGGCAAGAAACAGGCCGCTCTTCGTGAAGGCGTGCGTCCACACGTGCAGGAGGGCGCCGATCACGGCCAGGCCGCCGACGCCCGCGCCGAGCGCGACAAGGCCCATGTGCTCGACGCTCGAGTACGCGTAGGCGCGCTTGAGGTCCCTCTGGCCACCGATGAACACGGCGGCCAGAAGCATGGAGAGGAGCCCGAGGATGATGAGCAGCAGCCCGGGCCACACCGAGGCCGTGGCGACAGAGACGATGCGCTCCAGACGCGTCAGGGCATAAAGCACGGTGGCCAGCTCGATGCCGCTCAGGAGGGCGGAGACCGGCGCGGGTGCCTCGCTATGGGCGTCCGGAAGCCAGCCGTGCATGGGGGCCAGGCCGACCTTGGTGCCAAAGCCGATGGCGGCGAAGGCAAAGCCGACGAGGGCCGCCGGCACGCCTGCGGACGCTAGCGGCGCGGGCACGGTGCCGGGCGGCGCACCGAGGGACACGTGGCAGGCCGAGGCTACGAACACCGTGCCGAGGAGCGCGAGAAGGCCGCCGACACTGGTTGCCACGAGGTACTTCCACGCGGCCTCCACGGACGTGGGCAGGCGCGGGTGGGCCACCAGCAGCACCGAGGCCAGCGTGGTGCCTTCCACGGCCACCCACATGAGGAGGATGCCGCCGGCGGTGGCCACGAGCACAATCGTCGCCGCAAACACGCTGTACAGGGCGAGATAGCGGCGCTCGAGCACGAGGCGGCGCTCGGACGGCTGGCCCGCGTGCTCCCCCTCGCGGCCAAGGAATCCATCGGACGCCCAAAGGCCGAGGGCGCCCAGCCCGAGGCCGGGAAGGAGCACCCAAAGGGAGAGCGCGTCCCAGGGCGCGTGCCCACGCAACGCGAGGGCGCCGCACGCCAGGGTCAGCGCGCCGAGACCGGCTGCCACCACCCTGGCGAGGGCGCGCGACGACGCGGCGGGCAGAAGGGCGATGGCGAGCGCGCCGAGGGCCGGCCAGGCCGCGGGCGCGTATGCCGCAGCGAGCGCGCTCATCCGCGCAGCGCCGTGAGCAGGCTCGCGTCCGCGCGGCCGTGGACGCGGATCACGCGTGCGAGCAGCACGCCCAGGAGGAGCGCCAGGACCAGGAGCTCGGCGATGGAGATGACGTCCGCCGTCACGGGCAGGTGGCCGACGAGCAGGAGGGCGGTCGCGGTCATGCCGGCCTCCCCGTGCAGCAGGCCCGCCGCCTGGGCGGCGAGCTCGTGGCGGACGGCCGGCGCCAGGAGGCCCACAAGGCCCGACGCCATCGTCGCCGCCATCGCTGTCTCGAGCGCCGGCGGCGCAAGCACGACGGATACGCGGTAGGCGAACATGAGGACGCCCACGATCACGGCCAGGGCGGCCGGCGTGCCGAGGTGGCCGGTGAGGGCGTAGTGCGGGCGGTGGGCCCCAGGCCAGGGGACGACGAGCAGGCGCGGCGCGATCAGGCCCTTGAGGACAAGGATGGCGGCCGCCAGGGCGTAGAGCTCGACGTGGCCGTAGACGAGCGCCAGCATGACGGCGATACCGGCCTGTGGGATGGAGGCGAGGGCGTAGATGCTGACGTTCTGGCGCGGGTCGCGGGTGACGATGGAGCCGCTCGACAGGGCGAGCAGGGCGAAGCCGGCGATGGCGAACGGGCCGGTCAGCGTCTCAGCGGACATGGCAACCTCCTTGGACTAGAGCAGCGCAGCGGCGCCGGCGGCGGCGGCCACCAGCACGGCGGCGAACAGATACTCCGGGATGCGCAGGAGGCGAAGCTTGGCGAACACGACCTCGACCACGACCACGCTCAGGCCGAGCAGGGTGAGCTTGGCGAAAACGAGGACGACCGCGAGGGCGAGCGCCGTGAGCGAGAGGCCCGCGGCCAGGCCAAACGGCGTCGTAAGGACGTTGGCCAGAACGATCGAGAGGACCATGAACTTCATCCAGCCGCCCCACTCGTAGAGTGCGAGGTCGGGGCCGGCCGCCTCGAAGGTGCGCGCCGGGTCGATGAGGGAGAGCTCCTGGGCCGAGGACGGGTTGTCGACCGGGATGCGGCCGGTCTCCGCCAGGAGGAGCAGGAACCAGGCGAGCATCAGGAGCACGTGCGTGGGCGACCATAGCCACGGCGCGCGGTTGAACACCTGGTTCACCACGAAGGGGATCGTGGCGTGGGCCGAGGCGGACGCGGCGAACACCGCCAGAAAGGCGATGGGCTCGCTGAACACCCCGACCAGCCGGACGCGGCTGACGCCAATGGTGCTGAACGCGCTCCCCGACTCGAACGCCGCAAGCAGCAGGAAGAGGCCGGCGCCGCCCAGCACGAAGCCGGCGCCCAGCATGTCCGCGGTGAAGGCGAACGGGAGCGGGAAGGCGGTGAGAACCGGGATCATCGATGCCACGAGCACCGGCGCTATGAAGTACGCGAACGGCGCAAAGCCCGATAGCCACGTGGCATATGGGCTGCGGAGGCGCTCCTTGGCAAACCACTTCCGCAGGTCGCGGTAGGGCTGCGTCACGGGCGGCCCCTGCCGGAACAGAAGGCGAGCCTTGAAGCGCTCGAGGATGCCGCGCAGAAGCGGCGATAGGGCAAGCACGAACAGAACGGCGCAGAGCTGGGCCAGGATCAGCGCCGGTGACGGGACCATCCACTTCCCCCCAGACCGAGATCCCAACCGGCTTCGGGCAACAAAAAACCAACCCCTAGGGTGTCCCCTAGGAGTCATCAGCCGCGCGCGCGGCGGTTCGGGCCCAGCCCGGGCGGCCTCCATCGCCCTATGTGCAGTGCGAATCTAGCATTGGAGCCGGTGCGCCGTCAACGCAGGTCCTAGCGGTCGCCCCCGGCCATGCGCATCCACACGCTATCCCGTCGCACGCGGTAGCGACGGCGGCGCGGCTTTGCGCGTCGCGCCGCGGGTGCGCGCAGGCTCACAGCCGTCCGCCAGGCGAGGAAGAGGAGCACGAGGCCGAGGCCGAGCCGCGCGACGAACCCGCCCCAGGGAGAGCGCGCCGGCGCGGGCGGCGAGGGCGTGGCCTGCGCCAGAGCCACCGGCACGGTGCCCGCGAGCTGGCCCGAGGCGTACACGGCGAGGCTCCCGACCACCGCCCCGCGCGGCTGCCCGGCCGGCAGGCGCAGGGGGGCGATGAGGTGCGTGCGCACATGTACGCTGCCGCTTCCCGCCACCGCCCAGGTGACCGGATCGACCGTCTCGAGCGTGTCCGTGCGACCCGGCGCGCCGGCGACGGCCCGCTGCGACACGGCAAGGCCGGCGGGCACAAGCGTCGCCTGCCGGTACGTGTCGAACCCGTACGTGAGGAGATTCGACTCGTCGCCAAAGTAGGCCCAGGGTACGTCGTGCAGGACGACCGCGATGAGCGTGAGGCCATGCCGCCTGGCGATCGCGACCATGGTGTTGCCGGCCTGAATGGTGTAGCCGATCTTGCCGCCAATGATCCCCGGATAGGTCCACAGGAGCTGGTCCTGGTTGACCATCGGCTGCGGCGGACCGTTCGGCATGGGGTAGCGCTCGAGCACCTTGGTGTGCAGGATGCGCACGAACTCGGGCTCCCGCAGGGCTGCCGCGGCAATGCGCGCAAGGTCGAGCGCGGTCGTCAGGTGGGTCGCCACCGGCAGGCCGTTGGGGTCGTCAAAGTGTGTGCGCGTCGCCCCGAGAGCGCGCGCCTCGACGTTCATCATGGTCACGAACCGAGGCACGCTGCCGGCGGTGGCGTTGGCCAGCGCCACGGCCGCGTTGTTCCCGGACACGAGGAGAAGCCCGTAGAGCAGGTCGCGCACGCTCAGCTCCTCACCCGGCCGCATGGGCGCGGAGCTGCCCTGGACGTACGCCTCGGCCGCCGTGATGCGCACCATGCGCCCGAGATCGTGGATGTGCTGGAGCACGACCAGCGCCGTCATGATCTTCGTCGTGCTCGCCGGCATGAGGCGCAGCCCGTCGCTCTTCTCAGCCAAGACCTGGCCCGTGGCCGGTGCGTACAGGACGTAGCTCGCCGCGCTCACGCTCGGCGGCGCCGCGGCCGCTGCCGCGACGCCGCCTCCCGGCGCAACGGCGAGGGTGGCAGCGGCTGCGACCGCCGCGCCCCCGACGGCCGCTCGAACCAGACCCTGAATCCCCCGCCGCCACCCATCGTCAGGGCAGCGCCCGCGCCCCGCACGCGTGCGCCTCACCAATCGCGCCCCTTTCCCGGCCGCGCCGGGCCCGCCCCTGCCCGACACGGACGCGCCGCCGCCACGCCGGCGCGTGTCCCGCGCAGGAGGTTCGCGACCGGCGCGTCAACTCCTGTCGCTTTTAGGTGCCTGTGTGTCGCTCCCAGAAGCGCCAGAGCGGTCGGCGGCGCTCGCGCCGCGGCGTCGAGGCGGCGATCTCGTAGCGCAGGTGGCTCAGCTCCTGCTGGGCGCGCATGAGCGCCGTCACGACCCGGTCGTGCTCGGCCGCGCGGCGGTGCTCGTTGTGGTTGCTCGTCGCGGCGATGGCCTCGAGGCGCTCGCGCAGCTCGAGCGCGAGCGCCGGCTCGTCGCCGCTGGCCTCCAGGGCGAGCGCCGCCGCCACCTCGTCCTCGGCACGCCCCTCCGCGGTCCACTCGAGGGCGCGCCCGAGAAGGCGAAGCTGACGCTCGTCCAGCTGCCTGGGCAGCCGCTCCTCCCCCAGGACCGGCGCGAAGCGCGCCCACACCTCCCTAAGCGCCCTCGGCGTCGTGTTCAGCCGCCGGCAAGCCTGCTCCCGACTTAGCCGCTCCAGCACTTGGCGCACCACCTCGCATCCGCCTTGGGCGAGGCATCTTCGTGCGCGCGCGCACGCGAACCTGCCGCGAACGACCCGACGTTGTGTCGAGCCCACCGAAACCGGCCGTCAGCGTCCGTCACCGCATGCGGCGCTCTGACCCAGGCGGCGCCGCAGGCGCTCCCCCCGAAGCTGCGCGCGCAGCCGCTCCAGGCGCTGCTCGAGAACCGCCTTCTGTCGCCCCTGCATCTCCAGGAGAGCCATGAGCGTGCGCCGGCTCGCGCGCAGGCGTAGCACCTCGAGGCGCATCTCGGAAAGGCGTCGGCGCAGGCCGGCGATCGCCTGCTCCGCGCTCTCCGCCGCCGGCTCGCAGGCGGCCCTCTCCCACTCGCCTTCCATGCCGCCCAGGATACGCCGGGGACGGCGGGCCTATGCCGTCGCTCGTCCCTGGGCGCGGGCGGCAAGGGTCGCCACGGTGCGAGCGGAGGTCGTGCACACGGCCACGCGCTCCCGTCCGGCCGTGCCGTGGCAGTCGCTGCCCCCCGTCACCAGGAGGTCCCTCCGGCGCGCCAGACGCCGCAGGCTCTGGCGCGTCGCCTCGTCCTGCTTGGGGTGGTCCGCCTCAAGTCCGTCCAAGAGGTCGAGCCACGGCGCTGCGTGCGGTGGCAGCTCCGAGAGGATCGGGTGCGCCCAGACCGCGGCTCCCCCTGCCTCGCGGATCCAGCCCACCGCCTCCGGCAGGCTCAGCGGCGCCTGCTCCACGTGGCCCGGACGCCCAGGGGAGAGGTAGCGCGAAAAGGCCTCGTCCACGTCCCGTGCCAGGCCTTGGCGGATAAGGACGCGGGCGACGTGCGGGCGTCCGACGCTGCCGCCCGCCGCCTCCGCCTCGACCTCCGCCCAGGGCACCTCGACGCCAGCCTGCGCCAGGCGCCGCACGATTTCGTGCCCCCGGCTGAGGCGCTGGCGGCGGCGCGCCTCGAGGTGGCCCTCGAAGCCGTCCAGGCGATGCGCGCTGGTGTCGGACAGGAACAGGCCGAGGAGGTGGACGTCGTAGCGCCGTCCGCTTGCGTCCACCTCGAGGCAGCTCAGCTCGACGCCGGGAAACACCCGGACGCCCTGGCGACGCCCCGCCTCTTCCGCCTCGGGCAGGCCGGCCAAGCTGTCGTGGTCGCTGACCGCCACCGCCCACAGCCCCGCCTCGGCGCACAGGCGCACGAGCTCGCTCGGCGCGAAGATGCCGTCCGAGGCCGTCGTGTGGGCGTGCAGATCGGCCCGTCCCCGGTTGTCGGCGGCGCTCACGCGCCCGACGCGAGGCGCCCGGGAAGGTGCACGAAGGTCTCGACCATGACGCCGGTGGGCCCCTTGTCGATCGCCTGCTCGCCCGCGCTGTCGCTGTCCGTGAGCCAGGCGGTGCCGGCGATGTCCAAGTGGACCCACGGGGTCTCATGCGCGAAGCGTCCAAGGAAGACGCCGGCCGTGATCGCCCCGGCTGAGCGCCCGCCGACGTTGCGCATGTCGGCCACGTCGCTCCGGATCGCCCGCTCGTACATCGCATCGTCGAGGGGCAGCTGCCACACCTTCTCGCACGCCCGAGCCGCGGCGTCCTTCACGGCGGCGGCGAGGCCTTGGTCGTTGCCCATGAGCCCGGTGTACGCGTGGCCGAGCGCCGTGACGCACGCACCGGTGAGCGTCGCCACGTCCACCAGGTGCGTCGCGCCCATGCGGCGCGCCAGCGCCAGGCCATCCGCCATCACGAGCCGCCCCTCGGCGTCGGTGTTGTCGACCTCCACCGTTTGACCGTCGAGGCTCTTCACGACGTCTCCCGGCCGCTGGGCGCTGCCGCTGGGCAGGTTCTCCGCCAGGCACATGACGCCGATGACGGGAATCGGGCTTCCCAGGCGGGCAAGCGCTCCCAGCGCCGCCATCACCGCCACGGCGCCGCACAGGTCGTACTTCATCTCGCCCATGCCGGGCCCCGGCTTGAGGCTGATGCCACCCGAGTCAAAGGTGATGCCCTTGCCCACGAGGGCCAGAACGGGTCCCCCGGCCGGCGCCTCTCCGCCCGTCTTGAGAACGACCATCCGGGGCGGGTGCACGCTCCCCTGCCCCACGCCGAGGATGCACCCGGCGCCCATCTCGGCCAGGTCCCGCTCATCCAAGACCTGCACGTCCAGACCCACCTGGGCCGCGTACGCCTGGGCACGCTCGGCGACACGCGCCGGGTACTTGTCGTTCGAGCCCAGGACGTCGATCTCGCGCGCGAGCGCCACGCTGTCCGCGACGAGGCCAGCGCGGTGCGCGCGCTCCACCAGCGCCTCGCCGGCACCGGACGGTGGCGGCACCAGGCCCACGGCCTCAACCTGGGCGTCGCCGGCGGGCAGGGTGCGGTAGCCGTCGTAGCGCCACAGGCCGCGACGCGCGCCCAGAACGACCGCCTCGGCAGCGGCCTCTGCGTCCAGCCTGGGCCCGGTCGCCAGGTGAAGGGCAAGAGCGAGCCGGCGCGCCCCGCTGCGACGCGCCTCGCGCGCCCCCCGCGCGGCGGCCTGCCGAGCCTCGGCCGGGCCGTACGACGCGCGCGGGCCGAGTCCCACGATCACCAGGCGCGCGGGCCGGGCTCTGCCGTATGTGGGCAGCACGACGCTGCGCCCCAAGCGGCGCGACGCCACCCCGCTGGCTAGCGCGGTCTCGGCCATGTGCCTGAGCTCGCCCTCCACCCCTTCGGGCGCCTGGGCATCCTCGAACCATCCCACGACCAGGGCGTCATGCTCCGCGTCCTGCCAGCCAGCGCCCAGCCACTGCACCTCGTGCACTCCCCTGCCTCCTCGCCTCTGCGCTCGGCGCGGCGCCGATCGCGCCGCTCCCCAAAAGCATGTCCTTCGCGCCCGGGCACGCGAAGGGGGCCGGGCGCCGCCCGACCCCCTTCGCCCGCCTACAGATGGTAGACGATGACG
>JAKASY010000016.1:0-2224 GCA_021817625.1 Bacillota bacterium
TGGCCGATCAAGCGGAAGTACGGCCGGAAGATCTCCTGGGCCGACCTGATGATCCTCGCCGGCAACTGCGCGCTCGAGTCCATGGGCCTCAGGACGTTCGGCTTCGGTGGCGGGCGCGAGGACGTCTGGGAGCCCGAAGAGGACATCTACTGGGGATCCGAGGACACGTGGCTCGGCGACGAGCGCTACAGCGGCGATCGAGAGCTCGCGACTCCCTTCGCCGCGGTCCAGATGGGCCTCATCTACGTGAACCCGGAGGGCCCGAACGGCAGGCCGGATCCCGTCGCCGCGGCGAGGGACATCCGTGAGACGTTTGCCCGGATGGCCATGAACGACGAGGAGACGGTCGCGCTCATCGCCGGCGGGCACACCTTCGGCAAGACGCATGGGGCCGCAAGCGCCCAGCGCTACCTTGGTCGCGAGCCCGAAGGCGCGCCGATCGAGCAGCAGGGCCTGGGCTGGAAAAACTCCTTTGGCAGCGGCAAGGGCAACGACACGATCACGAGCGGCATCGAGGTGATCTGGACCTCCGCGCCGACCCAGTGGGACAACGGCTACCTCGAGAACCTGTTCGGCCACGAGTGGGAGCTGGTCAAGAGCCCGGGCGGCGCCTACCAGTGGCGGCCGGCCGACCGGGGAGCGGACGACACCGTGCCCGACGCGCACGACCCCATGAAGCGGCTCGCGCCCATGATGCTCACGACGGACCTGGCGCTTCGCTTCGATCCCATCTATGAGCCCATCGCGCGGCGCTTCTACGAGCATCCGGATGCGCTGGCCAACGCCTTCGCGCGGGCGTGGTACAAGCTCACGCACCGCGACATGGGTCCCATCACACGCTACCTCGGGCCCGAGGTTCCTTCCGAGCAGCTCATCTGGCAGGACCCGATCCCCGCCGTCGACCACCCCCTGGTCGACGCCGACGACATCACGGCCCTGAAGGCGAGCATCCTCGCCTCGGGGCTCTCGGTCTCCCAGCTGGCCGCGGCCGCGTGGGCGTCGGCCTCGACGTTCCGCGACAGCGACAAGCGCGGCGGCGCAAACGGCGCTCGCATCCGCCTCGCTCCGCAGAAGGACTGGGCTGTCAGCAATCCGCCCGAGCTGGCGGCGGTGCTGCACACCCTCGAGGGGATCCAGGCCGACTTCAACCGCTCGCAAGCCGGTGGGAAGAAGGTGTCCCTGGCCGATCTGATCGTCCTAGCCGGCTGCGCCGCCGTCGAGCAGGCCGCGAAGAACGCCGGGCATGAGGTGCGCGTCCCGTTCTCGCCGGGACGCACGGACGCGTCCGCGGAAGAGACCGACGCCGCCTCCTTCGCCGTGCTCGAGCCGACGGCCGACGGCTTCCGCAACTACCTTCGACCGGGCGACAGGCGCCGGCCGGAGGAGCTTCTCATCGACCGCTCAAGCCTACTGACGCTGACCGCACCGGAGATGACGGTGCTCATCGGCGGCCTGCGAGTCCTGGGCGCGAACACCGGCCACTCGCCGCACGGCGTCCTCACGGCTCGACCGGAGGCGCTGACCAACGACTTCTTCGCGAACCTGCTCGACATGGGCACGGAATGGTTCGCGTCCTCGACCGAGCACGTGTACGAGGGCCGCGACCGCGCAACCGGACAGGGCAAGTGGACCGCCACCGCGGTGGACCTCGTCTTTGGCTCGAACTCCCAGCTTCGCGCCATCGCCGAGGTCTACGCCTGCGACGATGCGCAGCGGAAGTTCGTGGAAGACTTTGTGGCGGCGTGGGACAAGGTGATGAACCTCGACCGCTTCGACCTTCCCCGAGCACGCGCGGAGGAGCGCGAGCGCCTCGTCCAGAACTTCGTCGACGCGATGAAGGACGTGCCGGTCGACATCCAGCGCCGCCAGGTCGGCCACCTCCTACGCTCCGACTCGGCCGTCGGTGAGGCGGTGGCGCGGCGTTTCGGCTTCAGCCCGGAGGAGCTGGCCAAAGTGGCGGCCTCCTGACCGCGCGAGGCACGGGCTCGGCCCGAACGGCGCCAGGATGGAGATGAGAGAATGGGCGCACAGCCTACGCCGGTCCGGGCGGACCCCGAGGCCCTCCTGCGCGAGCGCGGCGTGCGCGTCACCGCGCAGCGCCGCCTCCTCCTGGGCCTGCTCATGGAGCACGAGGGACGGCACTGGACGGCCGACGAGCTCTGGACGGCCCTGCGCCAGGAGCTGCCGGAGGTGGCGCGGGCGACCGCCTACAACGTGCTCGAGG
>JAKASY010000016.1:2234-11207 GCA_021817625.1 Bacillota bacterium
TCGCCACGGGCGACGGCGGGCACCGCTACGGCTTGCGGCTTGTCAGCCACCACCACTTCGTGTGCGACCGCTGCCGTCGCTGGTTCGACGTGCAGCCGGCGGGTGTCCAGGGCGTCCGCCTGGGCGGCGGGGCGCAGGCCGGGCACCGCGTGGAGCGCGTCGAGGTCACGCTGCGGGGCCTTTGCGCCGACTGCCTCGCCGCGTCGGGCTAGGGGGCCGCTCCGGAAGGCGCGTGGCCGGGGGCGCATCGCCCCCGGCCACGCCGTGCCAGAGCATGTCGACCAGGACGCGCGCGCTCCTGGCGTGATCCGGGAAGCGCCGGCCGCCCTCGGGCGTGCGCATCTGCCCGACGAGCAGCATCGTGCGGTACGCGTGGCCCAGGAGCTCCGGGTCGACGTCCCGCAGATCGCCGCGCGCCGCGCCCTCGCGCATGGCGGCCACCACGGTCTGGCCGACGGCGTCCTCGGCCGCCCGGATGGCCGCCAGCTGGCCGGGAGACAGGTCGTCGCCCGCCTCGCGCATGAGGATCTCGAAGCGGCTCAGCGGCTCGGGCAGGGCGAGGATGCGCTCGGCGACGGCCACCAGGCGGTCTGGCAGCGGCCCGGGGCCCTCGAGGACGCGCGTCGTCATCCGCCGCACGCGCCCGAACAGCTCGATGAGCGCCTGCGCCAGGAGCGTGCCCTTGTCCGCGAAGTGGTAGTACAGCGCGGGCTTGGTCACGCCCGCCTGCTCGGCCACCATCTCGACCGTGACGGCGCGGTAGCCAAGGCGCATGAACAGGTCGCCGGCGACGCGCACGATCTGTTCGGTGGTCGGGACGCTGGTGTCGCCCAGGCGCGGCCTGCCCGGCGGACGGCGTGTGGCCGTTGCGATACCTCCGCATGCGATCCCTTGGCCGATAGCATACCACGCGGGCATGGTCGCCGGCCCTGCCAGCGCCTCCCGTCGGGTCCGCGGCAGGAGGGGCCGTGGGGCCGGTCGAAGCGTCGGCCAAGGCGTCGCCGCCCGCGAGCGGCGGCAAGGGCGAAGCCGGTCGACGAAGGAGACGAGCGTGGGCGAGCCGTTCCTCCGTGCCGAGGGCCTGCGCTTTCGCTACGACGCGGGGCCGGAGGTCCTGTCCGGGCTCGACCTCGAGATCGGCCGGGGCGAGTACGCCGTGCTGCTCGGAGCGAACGGCTCGGGCAAGAGCACCCTGAGCCGCCTGGGCAACGCGCTCCTCACGCCGACGGCCGGGCGCCTCACGGTGTTCGGCCTGGACACCGCCGACCCGCAGAGCCTGTTCGCCATCCGCTCGCGCGTGGGCCTGGTGTTCCAGGTGCCCGACAACCAGATCGTCGCCACGACGGTCGAGGACGACGTCGCCTTCGGGCCCGAGAACCTCAACCTGCCGCCGCCCGAGATCGCCCAGCGCGTGGACGAGGCGCTGCGCCTCACCGGCCTCCTGGCCATGCGCCAGCGCCCGCCCCACCTCCTGTCGGGCGGCCAGAAGCAGGCGCTGGCGGTGGCCGGCGCGCTCGCCATGCGCCAGGAGGCGATCATCCTGGACGAGGCGACGAGCATGCTGGACGGCGAGGGACGCGAGCACCTTCTTTCCTTGGTGAAGGACCTCCACCGGCGCGGCACGAGCGTTCTCCTCGTCACCCACCGCATGGAGGAGGCGGCCGGCGCGGACAGCGTGCACCTCCTCTACGGTGGTCGGATCATCCGGAGCGGGCCGCCGCGCGACGTCTTCCAGGACGAGGAGGCGCTCGCCCGCTGCCGCCTCGCCCCGCCGGCGGTGCAGCGCATGGCCTCCCGCGTCCACCGTGCGCGGCCCGACCTGCCGGCCGCGGCGCTCTCCGTGGAGGAGCTCGTCGAGGCGCTCGCTCCCGCCCTGGGCACCGCCGGCCCGGGCGGCCCCGCCCCTGTCGGCGCGCTCCCCGCGGCCACCGGGGCGGGCTCGCTGGTGCGCGCGGAAGGCGTCGCCCATCGCTACCTCAAGGGCACGCCGCTCGCGGCCGACGCTCTTCTTGACGGCGCTCTGCGCATCGAGCCCGGTGAGGCGGTCGCCCTCGTCGGCCGCACCGGCAGCGGCAAGTCGACGCTCCTGCAGCACCTGAACGGCATCCTGCGCGCCGACGCCGGCCGCCTCGAGGTGGCCGGCGTCGACCTGCGCGCTGCCCGCCCCGACGTGTGGGCGGTGCGGCGACAGGTGGGCCTACTCTTCCAGCAGCCCGAGGACCAGCTGTTCGAGCAGCTCGTGGGCGACGACGTGGCCTACGGGCCGTTCCAGATCGGCCTGTCGCTCGCCGAGGCGCGCGAGCGCGTGCGGTACGCGCTCGACAGTGTCGGCCTCGACTTCGAGGTGTTCAAGGACCGCCCGGTGTTCAGCCTGTCGGGCGGCGAGCGCCGCAAGGTCGCCCTCGCCGGCGTGCTCGCCCTGCGGCCGCGCCTTCTCGTCCTGGACGAGCCGCTCGCCAGCCTGGACCCGGAGTCGGCACGGGAGCTCGCGGCCACCATGCGGCGCCTCAAGGAGGCGGACGGCGTCGCGCTGGCTGTCGTGAGCCACCACCTGGACGAGCTCGTGCCCCTCATCGACCGCGTGGTCGTCATGGCCGAGGGGCGCACGGTCGCCGACCTGCGCACCGAGGAGGCGCTCGCCGGCGTCGGCGCGCTCGCGCGCTGGGGCATCGAGGTGCCGCCCTTCGCGGCCGTGACGGCGGCGCTGCGCCGGCGCGGCGCGCTCGCCCCCGGCCGGGCACCGCGCACGGCCGAGGAGGCCGCGGACCTGCTCGCGGCGGCGCTCGCTCCGGCCAGCGCCGGCGCCCCGCCGCCCGTGGCGAGGGGGCCCGCCTGATGGAGAACTTCGAGGTCCTGCGCTACGTGGTCATCGGCCAGTACCTGCCGACCGACTCCTTCGTCCACCGCATGGACCCGGCCCTAAAGCTCCTCTGCCTCGCGCTCGCCGTCCTGGCCGGCGCCTTCGCGGCCAGCTACACCGTCTCGGCGGCGCTGTTCGTGCTTACGCTCGGCCTCGTGCGCTTCGCCCGCGTGCCGGTCGGCTACGCCCTGAGCGGCCTCAGGCCGGCGCTTTGGCTGCTCGTCGCCTTCGTGCTCCTGGAGATCCTCTTCTACCAGCCGGCGTCGGCCGCCCACGCGCCCGTCCTCCTGGCGCTCGGGCCGGCGCGCGTCACGACCGTCTCCCTGCGCGTCACGGTCGTGGGCCTCGTGCGGGTGGTCACCTTCCTCCTCCTGATCAGCGCGTACACGCTCACCACGCGCACGGCGGACATGGCGCGCGCCGTCGAGCGCCTGCTCTCTCCCTTTCGGCGGGTCGGCGTGCCCGGGCGCGAGATCGGCCTGGTGTTCACCATCGCCCTGCGCTTCGTGCCCACCTTCGCGATCGAGCTGGAGAAGCTCATGAAGGCGCAGGCCTCCCGCGGTAGCGGCCTCAAGCGACCGGCGCGCTGGAACCTCTGGGCGCAGGCCAGAGCGCGGCTCCCGCTCATCGTGCCGCTGTTCATGATCGCCCTCGCCCGCGCCGACGACCTCGTGCAGGCCATGGAGTCACGCGCCTACGTTCCATCCCGGACGCGCAGCGTGTATCGTTCGCATGTGCCCACCCTGCTCGACTGGCTCGCGCTGGTCCTGGTGGCGGCCCTGTGCGCGGCCGCCTGGCGCCTGGGGGCCGTAGTGTAGCCAGAGGGCCACCTGGAGGGGATCGCGTGACCCTGACCACCCGCAAGATCGTCGTGGCCGGCGTGTTCGCCGCCATATCGGTGCTTCTGGGCTTCACGGGCCTGGGCTACATCCCGGTGCCGAACGTCAGCGGCTCCGCCACGATCATGGGGGTGCCCGCGTACATCGGCTCCGTCCTCGAGGGCTGGCCCGTCGGCCTCGTGATCGGCTTCATCTTCGGCCTCTCGTCGTTCGCCCAGGCAGCGTCGCCGCTGTTCAAGGATCCCATCGTGGCCATCCTGCCGCGTCTGTTCATCGGCATAACGCCGTACCTGGCGTACCGAGCGCTCAAGGGGTGGAACCAGGTGGTCGCGTACGGCGTGGCGGGCGCCGTCGGATCGGCCACGAACACGGTGCTCGTCGTGGCCGCGATCATCCTCCGCCACTACGCCACCTTCGCCCAGATGCTGACGGTCATCCCGCAGGCGGTGGGTGAGCTGGTCCTGTCGGTGATCCTGACCACGGCGGTGTGCGCGGCTGCGTCTCGCGTCCAGATCGGGCGCCGCGAGTCGCGCATCTCGCGCGCGGGCTGAGGCGGGCGATGGCGGGCGACGAGGGAGTCAAGGCGGGCGAGCCGCGGCCGGGGCTGATGCCGCACCGGCACCTGGAGGCCTGGCTGGCGGCGCGCCTCCTGCGCTACATGGAGCCCAAGGTCGAGACCTGGGTGCGCGCCTTCCTCGCATCCGAGGAGGGCGCGGCGATGGTCGCGGACGTCGCGGCGGACGTCGTCGGCGACCTGTTCGACCCGAGCGGGCCAGGAGAGGGCGGGCTCGCCGAGCGCGTCCTCCTGGCGCTCGTGGCGCGCTATCTACGGCGACCCGCCTTCCTGGCCCAGGTGGAGGCGCTTCTGCTCAAGCCCAAGGCCTGATCCGGGCCGGGCGCCATTCATGACGGCCCGTCGCATGGCGGCGACGTGGCAAAGGGCGATCGGCCTTGACCTTTCTCGGATAATGGATATGGGGTGGGCCCATGCAGTCGGCCCGGTTGTCGAGGGCCTCGACATCGCAGGTCCTCGACGCGCCAAGGAAGGCGGACGCGCCTGGGAGGGGGGCCGAAGCTGGTGGACGACGGGCTGCCTGCCCGCTCGCCGCCCCTGGCCGGATGCTAGCGTACGGCGCGCGCAGGCGCGGGGAGGTCCCACGGGCGCGAACCACGGCGCCGCCCCGGGCCCGAAGGCGGTCGGGGCGGCGCCGTCGCTCTTCGCTACGGTACGAGGCGGTAGACGGCGGTGACGCTCGAGGAGATGGCCAGGCTCTGCGGCGGCAGGATGGCCGGTCCGTGGACCGCGCTCGCGGCCGCGGTGAAGATCGGCCCGGGGCCCGGGTTCTGGTTCACGCTCAGCGACACCAGGGTGCCGAGGTGCTCGCCGGCCGCCGCGGCCAGGGCTGCCGCCTGGGCGTGCGCCTGCGCGAGGGCCGAGTCGTTGGCCCGCACGAGCAGTGCGTTCGGATTCGCGACCGTGAAGTTCACGCCGTTCACCTGGTTGGCGCCCGCCTTTACGGCCACGTCGATCAGGGTGCCGACGCTCGGGAGGTCGGTCGTCGTCACTTGCAGCTGGTCGGAGATCGTGTAGCCCGTGATGCGCGGCGCCTGGTTGCCGCTCGGGTTGTTCTGGTTCGGGTAGAGGTTGTAGTTCTCGGTCTGGAGGTCGCTCTTCGGCACGCCGGCCTTCTCCAGGGCGGCCACGATCGCGTTCATCACCCGGCTGTCCTGGGCCATGGCCTCGCCGGCGGTCGACGTGACCAGCTGGATGCCGACCGTGATCTGGGCCTCGGTCGGGGGCACGGTCAGGGTGGACTGGCCTGTCACGGTGAGCGTGCCACCTGTGCCGGTGGCGGCGGCGACGCCGGCGCCCGGGCGGGCAACGGCCACGAGGACGGTCAGGCCGGCGAGGGCGACGACGGCCGCCGGGGCGAGCCAGCGAGCTGCTTGGCGCATGGGAATCCTCCTTTACGCGTGCGGACCGTGGTCGGCGAGACCGGGACTCACGGACACGGCGGGGCGGGCGCTCCAGAGAGATGGAGGGCCCTTGCCGAAGCGGCCGAGGACGGCGATCTGCGCGGAGAGCGGGGTGCCGCGCACGGCGAAGAGGGCGAGCACACGGAAGGCGCCCTTGCGGCCGGCGGGCGTGAGCCGCCACGTGGAGCGCGGCGGCGCGTGGCCGGAGAGCAGGCGGCCCACGCTCGCCGGCGCCAGGGACACGGCCTCGATGGCGTACGTACGGCCCTCGAAGCGCACCGGCCCGACGGGCAGCAGCGCGGGGACGAACGCGGTCGCCGTGGCCGAGCCGCTGTGGCCCGCCGGCCCCGCGTTCGGGCCCGGAGTCTTCGCCGGGCCGTTCTCGATGGATCCGAACGTGACACGCGCCGCCGGGCCGGCGAACTGGGTCGGCGCGAGCGCGCGGCCGGAGACGGCGACGAGCAGGGCCGCGGCTGCCGCCGCGCCGACCAGGGCGCCGGTCCACGCCCGCCGGCGCCGGCGCTCGCGTAGGCTGCGCTCGCGCGCCTCGATCGCCGCCCACGGCACGGGCGGCACGTCGATCGCCTCGAGATAGAGGCGCACCGCCTCCGCCTCGGCACGGTCGCGCTCCGGCTCGCGCTCCATGGGCACACCTCCCGGGGCTCGATCAGGGTGGGGGGAGAAGGGGCCGGGCGGCGGGGGCGGCCTGGATCGCGACCCGTAGGCGCTCGCGCGCGACGCTCAGGCGGAAGCGGACGGTGCCCGCGGGCAGGCCGAGGACGGCGCCGATCTCCTGGCTCGACAGGTCGTCGTAGTAGCGCAGGACGAGCGGCAGGCGGTAGATCGGGTCGAGGGTGGCGACGGCGCGGCGCAGGTCGATGGCCTCCTCCGGCGCGAGCGGCGGCGGCCGCTCGTCCTCCGCCGCCGTGCCCACCGCCTCGGCCTCGGGCGCCTGCGGCACGCCGGCGCGGCCGCGCCGGCGGCCCTCCTCGACGGCGGCGTTCACCACCAGCCGGTAGAACCAGGTGCGGAACGCGTGCGCGTCCCGGAGGTCGTGCAGGGAGACCAGGACGCGGGCGCAGGCCTCCTGAGCGGCGTCCTCCGCCATCAGGCGGTCGTGCACGACGCTCATCGCGATGCGGTACGCGTCCGGCCAGACCGCCTCCACCAGGTCGTGAAGGCTGCGGCGGTCGCCGCCGCGGGCCGCCTGGACGAGGTCGAGCGCTACCTCCACTTCGCGCCTCCCGACGAAAGGACGCACAGCGCGCTCCAGGTGTTGGGTCGGCGCCCGCAGGTTCGCCGCCGGCCGGCGATGGCCTGCCTGGGGCGACGGCGGGCTTCGACTTGCCGTGCGCGCATAGCATTCGGCGATGGCCCCGCGGGCGCACGCCGCCCGCCGCGCGGCAGGGGCCATCGCCCCGGTCGGCGGGCTTGGCACCCCGCCCGACCGCCGTGCGTACCGTAGAGCGTCCGCCCGCGCACGCGAGTGGCGGCGGGCGGCCGCGGGCACGGGCGATCCCGGCTCGCGCGGGTCGCGGGCCGACGATCCGGGCCCCAAGCCGCGCAGGCCGTGCCCACGAGGGCGCGGCGGAAGGGAGTGCATGGCATGAACGTCAAGGCCGACCCGGCGCCGCTTGGCCTGGCCGCCTTCGCGATGGCCACGTGGCTTCTGGGGATGCTCAACGCGGGCTGGTACTCCATGGCCGGCCTGGGGCTCGTGTACGCCCTGGCGCTGGCGTTCGGCGGCGGCATGCAGATCGTCGCGGGGATGATGGAGTACGGGCGCGGCAACACCTTTGGCACGACCGCCTTCCTGTCGTACGGCGCGTTCTGGTGGACGCTCGCCCTGGCGGGCTGGCTGTTCGCCGGTGCGCCGCACGCGATCGTCGCGTGGCTCTTCCTCCTGTGGGGCGTCCTCTTCTTCTACCTGTGGCTCGCCGCGGTCCAGCGCGAGCTTGGCATCATGCTCGTCTTCCTGGGCCTGTGGATCACGTTCATCCTGCTCGCCATCGGCGCGTTCTCCACGGTGGCGGCCATCACCCACCTGGGCGGGTACGCCGGCCTGGCCACGGCCATCCTGGCGTTCTACGCCTCGGCCGCGCAGCTCTTGAACAGCTGCTACGGCCGCACGGTCCTGCCGTTCACGGCGCGCTCCTGATCGCGCCGGCGGCGGGCTCCGGGGCGGCGGCGCAGAGGCGCCGCCGCCCCGGCGTGCACGCGCCCCGAGCGCTTCGCTAGACTGGCGGGAGTAGGGCAGGAGGTGGTCCGCCACGGTGCGCGTGTTGGTCATGATGGGCGGGCCTTCGAGCGAGCACGACGTGTCGCTGGCATCGGGCCGGATGGTGGCCCAGGCCCTGGACCGGGGGCGTTTCGCGGTCGAGGCGCTCGTGGTCGAGCGCGCGGGCACGTGGCGGCGCGTGCCGCCCGAGCGCCTCGAGGTGCACGCCCTGCGCCCGTACGACGTCGCCGTGCCGGAGGACGCGCGCCTGGCCGTCGCCGCGGGCGTGCGCGAGGCGGCCGCCGCCGACGTGGTGTTCATCGCGCTCCACGGCACGTTCGGCGAGGACGGCACCGTGCAGGGCATGCTCGAGACGCTGGGCGTGCCCTATACCGGCAGCGGGCCGCTCGCCTCCGCCCTGGCCATGCACAAGCACAAGGCGAAGGAGCTGTTCTCGCTGTACGGCCTGAGCGTGGCGCGGGGCATCCACCTGGAGGCGGCGGCGGTGCGCGGCGACCCCGCGGGCGCCGTCGCGCGCGTGCTCGAGGCCGTCCCCCTGCCGGCCGTGGTCAAGCCCGACCGCGGCGGCTCGAGCGTGGGCGCCGCCGTGGTCGAGGACGCCGCGGCCTTGGGCGCCGCGCTCGAGGGCGCGGCGCGCCTGGACGACGCCGTCCTGGTGGAGGAGCGCATCTTGGGGCGGGAGGTGACGTGCGCCATCCTCGAGGACCCGACGGGCGAGCCGCGGGCCCTGCCGCTCATTGAGATCGTGCCGCGCGGCCAGGCCTTCTTCGACTTCGAGAGCAAGTACGACCCCGAGCGCGGCGCGGAGGAGATCGTGCCCGCCCGCCTCGACGCGGACGCCACGGCGGCGTGCCAGGCGGCCGCGCTCACCGCCCACCGCGCCCTGGGATGCGAGGGCGTCTCGCGCGTGGACATGTTCTGGACGGAGAGGGGTCCGGTCGTGCTCGAGCTGAACACGATTCCGGGCCTGACGCCGGGCTCCCTCCTGCCGAAGGCGGCGCGGGCCGCCGGACTCGAGCTGGGGGACGTGTGCGCGCTCCTGGTCGACGCCGCCCTCA
>JAKASY010000017.1 GCA_021817625.1 Bacillota bacterium
ATCTGAGGCCACAACGGGGCACCCCCGCCGCGTCGTTCGCACGAAGGGGCGCTCCTGTGGCGGCCGCCAGGCCGGAGGTTCTTGTCAGCGCACGATGAGGTGCGGCACGTCGAGCACCATGGCCGCGAACACGATCGTCAGGTAGGCGAGCGAGAAGTGAAACGCCCGCTTCGCCCACGTGACGTCGGGCAGGCGCTCGAAGAGCAGGCGCACGCTCAGCGCCACGAAGCCGAGGCCCAGGGCCAGCGCCACGGCCAGATAGGCGACGCCGACGACGCCGGTCAGGTAGAGCGTCGCCGACGCGGCCACAAGGAGCACGGCGTAGGCGAGCGACTGCCATTTCGTTGCGCGCTCGCCGCGCACCACCGGCATCATCGGGATGCGCGCCCGGCGGTAGTCCTCCTGGCGGTAGAGCGCGAGCGCCCAGAAGTGCGGCGGTGTCCAGAGGAAGATGATGAGGAACATGAGCCACGCGGCCCACGACAGGTGGCCGGTCGCGGCCGCCCAGCCCACCAGTGGCGGGAACGCGCCGGCGCCGCCGCCGATGACGATGTTCTGGGGCGTGCGGCGCTTGAGCCACAGAGTGTACACGCCCACGTAGTACGCGTAGCCGAGAAACGATAGGAGCGCCGCCAGCCGCCCCGCCAAGAGGGCGAGCACGACGATCGACGCGGCCTGCCCGATCACGCCGGCCCAGAGCGCGTCGGCCGGGCGCAGGACACCTGTCGGCAGCGGCCGCCGGCGGGTGCGCACCATCACGCGGTCGATGTCGCGGTCATACCACATGTTCACGGCGTTCGCGCTGCCGCAGGAAAGGCCGAGGCCGAAGAGCGTCCAGAGCGTGCGCCCGAGCGGCGGCAGCCCGCCGTCGGCCACGATCATGGCGCAAAGAGCCGTGACGAGCAGAAGGGCGACGATGCGCGGCTTGGTCAGCGCGAGGTAGGCGCGCCCGAGCGTGCCCCAGTCCCGCACGTCAACGGACGCGGCCCGGGCCGCGTCTGCGTGCCGCCACGAAAGCTCCGGCTCCGACACGCCCCGCTGCGCACCCCCGATCGTCCGTGGGTCTCCTCGTTCGCATCGTAACAGGTTGGCCCCCGAGCCGCCACCTCGTGTCCCGGGTCAGGCGCGCGCCGTCTTGGCCTGGCGCATGCGTCGGTGCGGGTCGAGCTCCGCCTTGCGCACGCGGATCGCCTTGGGCGTGACCTCCAGGAGCTCGTCGGGCGCGAGGAACTCGATCCCCTCCTCGAGCGTCAGCAGGTGGGCGGGCGTCAGCCGCATGGTCTGCTCCTGCGTGGACGAGCGCACGTTGGTCACGTGCCGCAGCTTGCAGACGTTCACGTCGATGTCCCCTGCCCGCACGTGCTCGCCCACCACCATGCCCAGGTAGACCGGCGTCTGGGGCACGACGAAGAACGTTCCGCGGTCCTCCAGGTTGTGCAGGGCATAGGTGCTGGCCTCGCCGTCCTCCGACGCCACAAGGCTCCCGCGCGTGCGTCCCGGGATCGGGCCGCGGTGTGGCGAGTAGCCGAGGAACAGGTGGTGCATCTGGGCGTAGCCCTGGCTGGCCGTGAGGAGCTCGCCGCGTAGGCCGATGAGGCCCCGGGCGGGGATCTCGAACACCAGGCGCTGCGAGCCCTGCGCCCCCTCGCGCATCTCCAGGAGCACGCCGCGGCGCGCGCCCACGCGCTCCATCACGGCCCCCACCTGTCCCTCGAGGCACTCGACCGTGAGCTCCTCCATCGGCTCCAGCAGGCTCCCATCCTCCGCGCGCCGGTAGATCGGCTCCGGCCGGGAGACGGCCATCTCGTAGCCCTCGCGCCGCATGGTCTCGATCAGGATCGCCAGGTGCAGCTCGCCGCGGCCGCTGACCAGGAACTGGTCGGGCGTCTCGCCCTCCTCCACGCGCAGGGCGACGTTGCGCTCGGCCTCGCGCCCGAGGCGCTCCGCCAGGTGGCGGGAGGTGACGTAGGTGCCGTCGCGCCCGGCGAAGGGCGAGTCGTTCACGCGGAAGGTCATGCTGAGCGTCGGCTCGTCCACGCGGATGGCCGGCAGGGCGACGGGGTTCTCGGCGTCGGCCACCGTGGCGCCGATGTCCGCCTCGGCGAGGCCCGTCACCGCCACGATCTCGCCCGCCCGGGCGCGCTCCACGGCCCGGCGCTCGAGGCCCTCGTAGACGAGCACCTTGGCCACCCGGCCGCGCGCCACCGAGCCCGACGGCTCCACCACCGCGACGCCGTCGCCGGCGCCGATCGAGCCGCTCTGCACGCGGCCGATGGCCAGGCGTCCCTGGTAGGGATCGACCTCGAACGAGGCGACAAGCATCTGCAGGGGACCGTCCGGGTCGACGTCGGGCGGCGGCACGGCCTCGACGATCGCGTCGAACAGCGGCTCGAGGCTCTCGCCCGGGTGGTCCGGGTCGATGCTGGCGAGCCCCGCCTTGGCGCGGGTGTACACCACGGGCGCCTCGAGGTCGGCCTCGTCGCCGCCCAGGTCGATGAGCAGGCTGAGGACCTCGTCCAGGACCTGGCGTGGACGGGCGTCGGCGCGGTCCGCCTTGTTGATCACGAGAATCGGCCGGAGGTGGCGCTCGAGGGCCTTGCGCAGCACATAGCGGGTTTGCGGCATGGGCCCCTCCGCCGCGTCCACGACGAGCAGCACGCCGTCCACGAGCGTCAGCGTGCGCTCGACCTCGCCGCCGAAGTCGGCGTGCCCGGGCGTGTCGACGATGTTGATGCGCACGCCGCGATAGGTCACGGCCGTGTTCTTCGCGAGGATCGTGATGCCGCGCTCGCGCTCGAGCGCGTTCGAGTCCAGCACGCGCTCCTCCACCCGCTGGTTGTCGCGGAACACGCCGCTCTGCCGGAACATGGCGTCGACGAGCGTCGTCTTGCCGTGGTCGACGTGGGCGATGATCGCCACGTTGCGGATGTCGGGCTCCAAGGGTCGCCTCCTTACCGTACCGTGTCGCGCCGTTTCTGTTGCCGTCGCGCGGGGAGCAGGTATCATAGGGGCCATGGAAATGGACGCCACCCTCCTAAGGAGCCCGGGCGGCAACGCGATCTTCGTCCGCTGCATCGTGCCCGACGCGCCGTGGGCCTCGCTGGTTCTCCTGCACGGCTCGATGGTCCACTCCGAATACTACCTGCCGATGGCCCTCGCCTTGGCGGAGGCGGGCGTCGCCACCTTCCTGCCGGACCTCCGGGGCCACGGCCGCAGCGACGGCCTGCGCGCGCACGTGGCCGAGTTCGAGCACCACGTCGAGGATGCCCGCAGCGTCCTCGCGCACGTGCGCCAGGCCCTGGACGTGCCCGCCCACCTGGGCGGCGAGTCCTACGGCGGCCTGATCGCGTTCCTCGCCGCCGCCGGCGCCGGACCCGACGAGGCGCCCGCGCGCCTCGTCCTGGCCGCCCCGGCGTTCGCCCTGCGCGCCCAGGTGCCGGCCCGCCTGCGCACCGGCCTGCGCGTGGTCGCCCAAGCCGTGCCGGCCCTGCGCCTGCCCCTCTACATGCACCTGACGGGCGTGTCGCGACGGGCCGATCTGGACCGCCTGGCCGCGCGCGACCCGCTCCTCAACCGACAGTATACAATTGGCTTCTTCTGCGAGCTGCTCCGGGCGCAGGAGACCGCCCGGCTGGTCGCCCCGCAGGTGCGCGTGCCGTGCCTCGCCCTCTTGGGCGGCGACGACCGGGTCACGGACAACGAGGTGTCGCGCGCCGTGATGGGCGCGCTGCCCTACGGCCGCGTCCGCCTCTACCCCGAGTTCATGCACGCCGTCCTGGCCGAGGACATTCCCGCCGTGAGCCGCGACATCGTCGCGTTCCTGGCTGCGGATGAACGTCAGCGCCTGGCCGCGAGCGCGCCCTAAAGACTCCGGCCTCCGCCGAGGCGGCCCCGACGGCGCGGCACGCAGGTGAGAGAACTTGGACTCGATGCGCCGCGCCAGGTCCGGCCCGTGGCGAGGGCAGCCGCGGATGACGTCGGTCAGCGCCTCGGCCGAGCCACCCGCACTGCCGGCGAGGACGAGGACCAGGGGCTCTGGGCGGCCCACGTCGCACACGCCGGCCAGCGGCTCGTACGGGCCCCACTCGACCGGCACACCTGTGTGGATCTCGTCGATGCACACGAAGCGTGGGCGGTCCGGCTTGGTGCGGCTCTTGAGCGCGCATGGACGCGGCTGCGTTCGCCTATTTCGGCGATTGTCACGCGCGCATCGCTTGACAGTTGGCGACCGGCGAGGCAGTCGGCTTCGACACGTGGGGGCCACGCCTCGCGCGCCGCCGTGGCCGTAAGGGCCCCAGCCCATGTCGGAGACCCTTCGGGCAAGCACCCGGCGCCTCACCCGGCCCGGCGCCCTTACCTCAGCCCCGGCTGCGGCCTGAACGACCCGCCCTCGCCCCTGGCCAGGCGCGCAAAGGCGTCCCCTCGGGCCGCGTAGTTGGGGAACTGGTCGAACGACGCCGACGCGGGCGCGAGCAGCACGGTCTCGCCGGGCCGCGCCAGGGCGCGCGCCAGGCGGACGGCCTCGGTCAAGTCGGCGCACGCTCGCGCCGCGGGCCCGCCGGCCGCGCGGGAGGCGGCGGCGATCGCCGGGCCGGTCGGACCCATCGTCAGGAGAACCCGCACCCGTGCGCGCAGGTACGGGCCGAGGACGGCGTAGCCGACGCCCTTGTCGCTCCCGCCCGCGATCAGGACGATGCCGCCAGAGACCGCCTCCAAGGCGGCGATCGTGCGGTCCGGCGCGGTGGCGATGGAGTCGTCCACGTAGCGCACGCCGCCCTCCTCGTGCACGAGCTGGAGGCGGTGGGCGACGCCGGTGAAGGCACGCACCGCCTCGCCCGCCGCCTCGGGCGGCGCGCCCGCGAGCATCGCCAGGAGGACGGCGGCGAGGACGTTCTCCAGGTTGTGCCGGCCGGGCAGCGCCACCGCGTCGACCGGCACGACGCGCCGCTCGCGCGCGCCGTCGCGCCAGACGATGAAGCCGTCGGCCACGGTCGTCCCCTCGGACAAGGCGCGGCCGCCGAGCACGGCTCCGACCCCGAACCTCGGTCGCGCCCGCGCCCGCCCCGCCCCGTCCGCCCCGGCCACCGGGTGATCGGCCGCGGTCACGGCCACGTCCCCGCTCCCCTGGTGGGCGAGCACGTTCAGCTTGGCCCGGCGGTACTCGTCCATCGTGGGGTGGACGTCCAGGTGGTTGGGCGCGAGGTTCAGGAGGACGCCGACGCGCGGGCTCAGGTGGCACAGGTCAAGCTGGAAGCTCGACAGCTCCAGCACAAGCCACGGCGGCGCCGGGTCGAGCGCCAGGGCTTCGATCGCGGGCCTGCCGATGTTGCCGCCGACGAACGCGCCCACGCCAGCGCGCTCGAGGATGTGGCCAACGAGGGTGGTCGTCGTCGTCTTGCCGGCCGAGCCCGTGATGCCGACCACCGGCGCCGCGGCCGAGGCCAGCACGTAGGGAATCTCGCCCGTGAGCTCGGTGCCATCCGCGCGCGCCGCGACCAGGGCGGGATGGTCCTTGCGCATGCCGGGCGTGACGAACGCGGTGGCGAAGGCCCCCAGCCCGGCGAGCGCCGCCTCTCCCAGGCGGATCTCAAGCCCCTCGCGGGCGAGCGGCTCGAGGTCGGGCGGAAGCGCGCCGTCGGGGAGCGGCGCGCGGCTGTCGAAGGCCACCGGGGTAACACCCAGGCCCAGGAGGTGGCGGGCCACGGCGCGCCCGCTCACGCCCAGGCCCACGATCGCCACCGGCACGAGCGGGCGCCGGCCGGCGGCGAGGGTCACGAAGCGCTGGCGCCCCCCGCGGCGGCCGCCGGGGCCCGGGCGATCACCTCGGCCAGTCGGCCCAGCGCTTCGTCGAGAACCTCCTGCGGGTTCGCGAAGGACATGCGCAGGTAGCCGGGCACGCCGAACGCCTCGCCGGGCACGCACGCGATGCGTGCCTCCTCCAGCAGGCGGGCGGCCACCTGCGCGGAGCTGAAGCACGGCACGCCGCCGACCTCGCGGCCAATCAGGGGCGCCGCCGAGCACCAGGCGTAGAACGCCCCGCCCGGCACCTGCGTCGTCATGCCCCGCGCGTTCAGGCCGGCGACGAAACGGTCGCGCCGCTCCTCGTACACCCGCCGCATGGCCTCGATGCTGCCGCCGTCGTCGCGCAGGGCGGCCTCCGCCGCCAGCTGGCTGGGCGAGGCGGCGGACGACGTGATCTGGCTCTGCATGCGGGCGCACGCCTCGACCACGTCCGCGGGCGCGATCGCCCAGCCCACGCGGAAGCCGGTCATGGCGAACTTCTTCGACGCGCCGTCGACCACCACCACGCGCCGCCCGTCCAGGCCCGCGGCGCGCGCCACGGCGCGCGCGCTCGGCGACGTGCGCCCGTCGTAGGTGAGGACGCCGTAGATCTCGTCGCTCACCAGCCATAGGTCGTGGCGCTCGCACAGGGCGAGGATGCGCCGAAGCTCCGGCTCGTCGATCACGGCCCCGGTCGGGTTGTTCGGGCTGTTCAGGACTATGCCCCGCACCTCGGGCCCGAGCGCGGCCTCGACCGCGTCGGCCGTGAGGCGCCAGCCGTCGGCCTCCTGCGTGGGCACGACGACCGGGCGCGCGCCCGCCATGGTGAGCTGGTCGGGGTAGGACACCCAGTAGGGCGACGGCACGAGCACGGCGTCGCCCGGGTCGAACAGGACGTGAAACAGGCTGTAGAGCACCTGCTTGGCGCCGACGCCGACCAGAACCATGTCCGGGCTCGTGGTCACGCCGTGGTCGCGCTCGGCCGCCGCCGCCACGCCCCGTCGCAGCTCCGGGCGGCCGGCCGGCGGCGCGTACTTCGTCGCGCTGGCGAGGTACTCGCGCGCGGCGGCGAGAGCGCCCGCGGGTGGCGGTAGGTCGGGCTCGCCCACGGCGAGGTTCAGGACCTTCTCGCCCGCGGCGATCATCGCCTTGGCGCGGGCGTCGAGGGCGACGGTGGGCGAGCCGGGGATGCCGGCGGCGCGGGCGGCGAGGCGCGGTGAGCGGGCCAGGGTGTCCGAGGGGGCGGATTCGCTCGGCATCTCGGGGGCCACCTCCGATCGCGGATTGGGGCAGGATCCTGGGGGCGCACAGGCCAGCTGGCCGAGCAGGGCGCGCACCTCGTCCCGGCCGAACGGCGCCGTCAAACGGACGGTGCCGGCGGCGTCGGCGACGACCGGGATCTCGATGAGGAAGCGCCGGAGCAGCGCGGGGTCGTGGTCGATGTCCGCGCGCGAGAGGCGCAGCGCGACGCCCAGGGCGCCGGCCTCGGACACGAGCAGGCGCTCGGCCTCGTCGCACAGATGGCAGCCCGGTCGGCGGTAGAGGGTGAGCGCGATGATGGCGCTCACAGGGCCAGGTCCGCCGTGGCGCCGGGGCGGGGTACGGAGGCGGACGCCGGTCTCGGTTCCGGCAGGAGAGCGAGGGCCGCCGTGACCGCCGCCACGAGGCCGGCCAGGAGAAGCGGGCCGCCGCGGCCGAACACGGCCTGCACCGAGCCGGCGAGGGAGAGGACGAGGAACACGACCATGCCGGCGATGGCGCTCGTGCCGCCGATCGCGGCGCCGGCGTCGGGACCCGCGCACCAGGCCGAGCGCAGGGCACCGAAGGCGATGGAGGCCAGCTGGTAGCCGGCGTAGACGACGACGAACAGGCCGATGCCGCCCAGAAGGCCCATGCGCAGGGCGAAGAGCGCAACCGCCGCGCCGTGGAGGAGCACCCCGAAGGCGAGGGCGCGCCCGTGGCCGAGACGGCGCGAGAGGCCGCTCGCCACGAAGCTGACGCTCACCATCCCGAGCGCGCCCAGCGCGAACAGGAGGTCCACGGAGCGCGGGGCGATGCCGTCGCCCGCGTGCGCCATGAGGGCGAGGAAGGGACCGTTGATCGTCAGGGCGAGGAGGCTCGTGACGCCAGATCGTCACGGCAAGCAGGCGGCGGCGGGCAGGCGAGCCGAGGACGGCCTGGCGCGCCTCGGCGATCGCGCCGGCGATGCCCCCCGCCTCGCGCATGCCCGGCCTGCGCAGGTCGTGGCGCGGCTCGACGAACAGCCGAAGGCGGGTCAGGCCGACGCCCACATAGCACACGCCCGTGCCGGCGATGTACACCTCCGGCGGCAGGAACGGCAGGACGACCAGGGCGCCAAGGAGTGGGCCGATCACGTATCCGGGCGACACGAGGGAGTTGTAGCGCGTGAAGGCCATGAGGCGCTCCGCCGGCGGCACCGAGTCGGCCACCATGGTCGTGAAGGACGGGCTCTGGATGCCGAACACGATGTTGATCGCCACGTAGGCGGCGGCCATCACCTGCCAGACGGGGCTCACGGCCATAACCACCCAGATCAGGCCGGCAGCCGTCGTCGGCACGGCGATGAGCAGGCGCGCGCCGTGGCGGTCGGCGAGGCGGCCGCCGAGGTACTGGGCGCCCGACCCGAGCAGGTTGACGAGAGCGTACGTGACGACCACGCCGAACGCGGGTGCCCCTTCCCGCACGAGCAGGATCGGGATGATCGGGCTCCAGCTCTGGACGGCGAGGTTTAGGAGGTTCGAGGTGATGCCGAGAACCGGGATGTTCCGGCGCGTGCCCGGGACGCTTGTCGCGTCGGGGGCGGTCGTCATGGCGCCGCTTCCCCTTCCCAGAGGCGCTGCCGGCCCGCGGCCGGCTCCGGCCCATTGTATCATCGCCGCCGCGGGCGCGGCGCCGGTCGGCCAGGAGGCAGTCGCCGCGCGGCGCCGAACGGGCCGGGAGGGGGTGGCACGGGCGGCGCTCGTTTGCGGCATCGACCTGGGCAGCGCATCCACGCCCAGCTACGTCTGCTGGCTCGACGGCGAGGATCTGGCCTTCGACCTCTACCGGGCCACGGAGCACGTGCCCCTGCCGTCCGCGCCCGACGGGCGCGCGGTCGCCGCCTACGCCCTCGACGGCCCGCAGGGGTTGCCCGAGGACCCCGGCGACGGCGGCCGCAGCGCGCGCGTTGCGGACCGCGCGGCGAGGACGCCCACACAGAGCCTGCCCACCTCCCCGGCCGGCCTGCGCGAGCTTAGGCTGTACGGCCCGTTCGTGCGCAACTCGGTCGCCATCTTCTGGCGTATGCACGTCACGGGCACGGCGGCGCTTCTCGGCTCGAGGGACGGGGCGGACGGAGCCGCCGCCGTGTGCGAGACGTGGCCGCGGCTGGTGCTCCGGCGCCTTCTGGGCGACGGCGTCGCCATACCGTCCAAGCGGCGCGAGCCGGAGGCGTACGCTCGCCTGGCCTGGCGCGCGGTGCGGGCCCAGGGGCTTCGGGCGCCCGGCGTGGCCGTTCCGACCGTCGATCAGGTAGACGCCGCGCTGTGCGCCCTCGCGGCCCTGGCCGTGGCCAGGGAGCGCGCCGGCGGCGCGGCGGTCGAGCGCCTGGGCCGTGCGCCGCGGCCGGACCCGACCGCCGGCTTCCTGCGCGAGGGCTACATCGTGGCGCCGGCCCCGCCCACTCGGGACGGCATCGGTCAGGGCACGACCACCGCCGCCAGGAACATGGCGTAGAAGGCCGCGCCGACGAGCAGGCGCGGCGCGTCCAGACGTCGGAAGGCGCGCAGCGAGACGGCGAAGAACAGGGCGGCCAGCAGGGCCAGGGCCGCGGCGAAGCTCTCCGTCGGTCCGAGCCGCCAGGGCGTGAGAGCGATGCCCAGTCCCGGGCCGATCGCGCTCTGGATGATCATCGCCCCGGTCACGGCGCTCAGCGCCAGGTCGTCGCGGCCGCGCCAGGTCCACACGACGGAGTTCATCACCTCGGGCAGCTCCGTCGCGAGCGGCGCGAGCACCACGGCGAGGACCAGATGGCTCACGCCGAGGGCGTGCCCCAGGCCGGTGACCGCCGACACGAAGGCCTCGGCGCCGACGAGGAGCAGCGCCACCGCGGCGGCCGCCTCGGCCAGCATCGCCAGAAGGCTCGGGTCCCGCCGCGCGCGCCACAGGGCGAAGCGCTGCGGGCGCATCTCGGCCGTCCCGCCGCCGCTGCGCACGGCGATCACCAGGTACAGCAGGTAGCCGGCGCCGAGCGCGGCGGCCGCCGGAACGCGCAGGCCGTGCAGGACCGGCGTGCCGACGGCGAGCGCCACCGCCAGGAGGGCGACGAACCACAGGAGGTCCGCGCTGGCAGCACGGGCGTCCGCCTTGAGCTGTCCGTCCCTCCCCCGTAGAGAGCGCAGACCCGCCGCGGCGCCGATCAGGGCGAAGGCCATGGTGGCGAGGAGGAATGGGGCGCCCAGGATGGCGCCCACGCCGACCGCGTGTCCCGCGCTCGAGCCTCCTGCGACCGCGACGAGGGGCACGGCCAGCTCCGGCAGCGCCGTGCCCCAGGCGGCCAGCACGCCGCCCAGCAGGCGGTCGCCCAGGCGCAGGCGGAAGCCCAGCCACTCGATCGCGTTCGTGAAGGTCTGGGCGGCCAGGGCAACCGCCACCCCTCCGGCGATCATCGCCGCCGCCACCGCCGCCACGCTCACGGCGGGCCCGCCGTGCCTCCTCTCCGCCGGGCCATCGCGCGCCTCCCCCCGACCGGGCGATCCGACGCCGCGCCGTCCCCTGCTCCTATGCGCCGAGCGGCGCCTTCCATGCCCGCTAGCCCCGGCAGAGCACGGCGATGGCCTCCAGGTGGGCGGTATGGGGAAAGAGGTCCACCGGCACCACGCGCTCGACCTCGAAGCGCCCGCCCTCGACCAGGCGCCTGAGGTCGCGGGCAAGGGTCTCGGGCGAGCAGGAGACGTACACCAGGCGCGCGGGCGGCGAGGCCCGGAGCGCGTCCAGAAGCGCGGCAGCGGCGCCCGCGCGCGGTGGGTCGAGCAAGACCGCGTCCGGCGCGTGTCCGGCGCCAAAGCGCCTGGGATATAGGCTCTCCGCCGGCCCGCAGGCGAACTCCGCGTCGACGGCAACATCTCGCTTCGGCCACGCGGCGAGAGCG
>JAKASY010000018.1 GCA_021817625.1 Bacillota bacterium
TGGTGGCGGACGCCCTGGGCTCCTGAGCGAAACGGTCGGGGTCGCCGCCGCGCGCCGGGCCCGGCCAAGCGCTGCTGCCGCAGGGACGCGCGCGCTGCGCCTGGCCACATGACATGCTCCGCCCCCGCATAGCGTCTGCGGGGGTGGCGCCGTGAAGCGTCCCGTCGGCTCGATCCTCCTCGGCCTGTTCCTCCTGTCCCAGATCATTCTCCAGGGCGGGCGCCTTTGGCCCGCGCTGCCGGCCATCGGCCGCGGTGCGCCGGTGGCGTCTGGCTGGGCGCCGCTCGTGCCGACGCGGGTGCGCCTGGCGCTCACGCTTCCCGGCGACCTCGTGCTGCGCGGCGAGAACGGCGCCCTTTGGCGCGTCTCGGCCGCGTCGCCGACGCGCGCCGAGCCGGTCGCGGCCCGCAGCGTCAGCCAAGAGCTCCCCGGCGGCGTGATGGTCTCGGTCGAGCTCGCGCGCCTCGGCGGCGGGCGGCGCATCGTCTCCGTGGAGGGCGCGCGCGCCTGGACCAGTCCGGACGGCCGTGCCAGCGCGCTCTACGACCCGGTCGACCGCGCGTTCTGGGCGCTCGTCGCGAGCGACGTGCGGCCGCGGCCGCTGGGCGCCGTCGATCCGGCCGCGCCGTCCGGCCTCGCCTGGTCGGCGCGCGGCGACCGTCTGGCGTACCTTTCGGGTCGGCCCGGACACCTGTGGTCGTGGCGCGTCGGCACCTACGCCCAGGAGATTGCCGGCGCCTATGGCCGGCCGCTGGCTGTGCGCGCCGACGGCGGCCTCGTGCTGGGGACGCGCAACGGCGACCCCGCGCTCTACCTACCGGGTGTGGGCGTGGCGGTGCCGGTCGCGAGCGGGCGTGTGCTGGCCGTGGCGCCCACCGGCCGCCAGGCCCTCATCGCCCACGGCGGCAAGGTCTTCCTGACCGACCTGGAGAGCGGCCGCGCATCGCTGCTGCCGCTGGCCCCGGCCCAGGTGGCGCAAGCCGTGTGGGACAGCGACGGGAGCGTGGCCATCCTGCGGCGCGGCGCGAGCGGAAGGCATGACGTGCTGGTCGCGACCGCCGACGGCGGCCTGCGCTGGCTGCGCCCACCGGCCGGTACAAGCGCCTCGGGCAGCTCCCTCGTCGCCTTGAGCGGCGGGCACCTTCTGGCCGTGTTTGAGCGCGGCGGCGTGGCGGTGACCTACGTGCGCTCGCTCGGCGGGGCACAGGCCTAACCTGGGGGGCGAGACGCGCGGGCGGCGGGGCCGTGCCCCGCCGCCCGCGCGAGCGTCCGTCCCTCGCCTCCGGCTCCTGCTGCACCGTCGGCGACGGGCTTGCCGTGCCCGAGGCCGCGCAGCCGCCACAGACCTGTCGGTCCCCCCGCGCGATACGCGGAAAAGGGAGGACCGCCGTTCTGGCGGTCCTGTGCAGCGAGTGGAGCGGGCTCGGGCTTGGCTAGTTCTCCAGGCCGCGGGTGGCGGCGGGCGTGCCTAGCGCTTCGGGCCCGATCGCCGGCACTTCGTGTGCGCCCACCACGCGCCCACCCTGCGCCGGAATGATGCGCGGCCGGTTCGTGCGGATGGGCAGCTGCGGGCGGCTGGGCGCGAGGAGGGGACCGCGCGCGCGCGCCTGGGACGCGCTGGGCCCGGTGCCCAGCGGCTGCGCCGCCGCGGCGCCCGCACCGGCCGTGGCGCTTGCGGCGGCCGGCTCCTCGGCTGCGGTGTCGTCGCCGCTGACGGCCGTCGCCGCCGACGGCTTCTCCACGAGGTCGCGCAGATCTTCGAGGTAGAGATACCGGTCCATCGCGTTCACGAGGTCGTAGGCCGCCATCGCGTGCACGCCGAGACCGTCGATGCGCTTGCCGCGTCCACGCAGGAACTCCACCGCGCGCTCGAAGTCGCCGTCGCCCGAGATCAGGATGGCGCGGTCGTAGAGGTCCGCCGTCGTGAGCATGTCGATGACGATTTCGATATCGAGGTTCGCCTTGCGGATGGTCTGCCCGGTCTCCTGGTCGAGGATCTCCTTCACGACCTTGCGGCGGACGGTGTAGCCCATGCCCGTGAGGGCGCGCAGGAAGCCCTCCATGCCGGGGTCCGGAGGATTGGTCACCGACGTGTAGTAGAAGGCATTGTAGACTTGCGCTTGGGATGCGTAGAACTCGTAGACCTTGCGGTAGTCGATGTGCCAACCCATTTTTCGCTGGGCATAGAACATATTGGCGCCGTCGATGAATATGGCGATGCGCTCCACGGGTGGAGTCCCTCCCCCTTTGGACCTCGGTGCCAGGGATATCGTACTATATTTCACAGCTTCCGCGCGAGTGCCATTGGCGACGCGGGACGAGGGAGGCCGGCGAGTTGGCCGCACGGGACGAGACTGCGCGCCAGTACGACGAGGTGGTGGCCCGCGCGCGGGCGCTCATGGTGCGCAAGAATCACGACTACGGCGAGTCCTGGCGGGAGATGCGGCCGGCGTCGATCACGGACCAGATCCTGGTGAAGGTGCTGCGCATTCGGCGTCTCGAGGAGCTCCAGAGCAAGGGCGAGGCGGCCATGGTCGCCGAGGGCATCGAGTCAGAGTACATCGATATCCTGAACTACGCGGTCTTTGGGGTGTTGCGCCTGGCCGAGGAAAGGACGCGCGGCGGCTGACCTGACCCGCGATCTCCCTTCCGATAGGCCGTTCGCATATGCGCGGGCGGCTTGTGGGGGTCGACCACTCCGCCCGCGGTCAAGTGCCAGTCGCGTGCGGCCCGAGGCGCGGCAACCGTCGCTTTACGCCCACCGCCATCGAGCGCAGCCACGGCAGCGGGGGAGGCGACGCAGAGCGATGCGGGCCAGGTACGGCTGTCGTACGCCTGCGACCCGGACAAATCGGAGGAACTCAAGGCGCACCATCTTGGCCGGACCGTGCTGTTCACCGATCACATGGACTGGGGCGACGCCGACATCATTGCGGCGTACCGCAGCCAGGGAACGTTGGCGAACGCCTTTCGGCAGATGAAGGATCCACAGTTCGTCACGGTGACACCGATGTTCCACTGGACCGATCCGAAGATCCGGGTGCACCTGGTGATTTGCGTCATGGCCCTGATGGTGGTATCGCTTCTGCACCGTCAGGCGCGCAAGGGAGGCTTCGATCAGGGGTTCGACGCCTTGCTGGACGCCCTCGGTGGCATCCGCCAGGCGACCGGGTGAAGACCGACCGGCGCGACGCCCTGCGGCTGGCGGAACTGCTGCGCGCCGGCGAGCTAACGCCGGTGTGGGTGCCGGGCGAGGGCGACGAGGCGCTTCGGGACTTGGTGCGCGCACGCGAGGACGCCGTTCTGAGGAAGCAGTGATGCTGGGCGCCCAGCTTCCTGCGAAGAAGGCGGACATGTCCGAAGGAGTCTCGGAGGCGCCGGCCAAACCGCCTTGTCCACCTTCCACTCGCAGCCATGACCTGCTTCTTCCCCTGATCTGTCCCTTGCCGTGCGGCGCTGAGCCGGGTTAGAATGGCCGTTGCGCGGGCGAATAGCTCAGGGGTAGAGCACCTTCCTTACAAGAAGGGGGTCACAGGTTCGAGCCCTGTTTCGCCCACCAGTCTGCGGAGGCGTGGTGTAGTTGGTTAACATACGTGCCTGTCACGCACGAGATCGCGGGTTCGAGTCCCGTCGCCTCCGCCAGTCTTCGGCCCGGTAGCTCAGTTGGTAGAGCAGAGGACTGAAAATCCTCGTGTCGGCGGTTCGAGTCCGCCCTGGGCCACCACTTTGCATCGTGCCGCGCCAAGCTCTGCGAAGACGCCGCCGAGGAGGCGGCGTCTTCGTGCATGCTCGCCGCAGGAGCGCGCCGCGGCCTGACCCGGTGGGCCGCTTGCCCCGAGCGGCGCTCAGGCGCTAGGCGGGCCGGCGACGGCCAAGTCTTGCGTGTCCACGGACCGCGTCTGCGCAAGCGGCGAGGCGACGATCCAAGCGATCGCGAGGAGGCCGCCCAGCGCGGACACCCAGAGCGTGGGCCGAAGGCCGATCGCAGCGCCGAGGAGGCCGCCGACGAACGAGCCGAACGGCATCGTGCCCCATACGACGAAGCGCATGCTGGCGTTCATGCGGCCCAACAGCCCTTCGGGCGTGATCGCTTGGCGCAGGCTCACTTGGGTGATGTTGTAGGCGGTCGACCCCATGGCGCGCATGCCAAAGGCGAACACCAGCAGGGGCACGGCCACGGACGGGCGGTCCGGCGTCAGCGGCAGGACGAGCTCGAAGGCGCTGAACACGACCGCGGTGGCGAGGATGGCCGGGCCGGTGCCCAGACGCCGGCCAACGCGCTGGGCGACGAGCGCCCCCGCCACGCCGCCCACGCTGCCGCCGGCGTAGACCAGGCCGAGAAGGGCGGGCGTGAGGCCCACCTGGCGCACCGCGAACAGCACGAGCACGGCGTTGGCCACGTTGCCGAAGAGGTTGCTGGTGCCGGTGCAGCCGGCGATCGCGCGCAGCATGGGCTGGCCGAGCACCCAGGCGAGGCCCTCCCGGATCATCGGCCAGATGCGCGCGTCGCCGGCCGGCCGCTGGGGCTCCGGCTCGCGTGCGCCAATGGCCACCAGGGTGGCGACGGACACGACGTACGTGAGCGCGTTCGCGGCCACCGCCAGGGGCGCGGTCAGCATCTGCACGAGCACGCCGCCCACGCTCGGCCCGGCCACCTGGCTCAGGGCCCGGGTCGTCTCGAGCTTGGCGTTGCCGTCCACGAGCGCAGGCCGTCCGACGAGGGCGGGGAGATACGACTGGTAGGCAACGTCGAACAGGACGGTCAGGCAGCCGACCGCGAAGGCGATCGCGGCGAGAACGGGCAGCGTCAGGAGGTGAGTAAACGCGAGCGCGGGCACGAGCGCCAGGAGGGCGGCGCGGCCGATATCGGCGGCGATGAGCAGGGGACGCCGCCGGCGGCGGTCGGCGAACACGCCGACGAACAGGCCGATGAGCACGAACGGCAAGGTGCTCATGGCGCCGAGGACGCCCATTGCGAACGCGTTCGCGTGGAGCACGAGCACGGCGGTGAGGGGCAGGGCGATGAGCGTGATCTGCTCGCCGAACTGGGAGACGGTCTGTCCGGCCCACAGGCGCAGGAAGTCGCCATGGCGCCACAGGCCTGCGCGGTTCAGCGCTGCCACCTCCGGCCGGGGGTCCTAGTGCGGCTTGCCTTCGGCGCTGGCTGCGGCCGGCCCTGCCGGCGCGCTTAGGACGGCGCGCGGGCCCGCGACGCGCTTGGGCGCGCGCGGCCGCCGGCATCTCAGGTACCCGCCGCCGGTGCGCCCGCCGCGAAGTCGCCTTGCGCCTCGAGGGCGCGGGCGTCAGAGCAGCACGGCCTTGCGATGGCGAAGGGCGATGGCCTTGGCGAAGCGCAGCGACAGGGCGGGGTGGTCGAGCCAGAAGTGGATGTCCTCCCCCACGTCGTCGGCGTGGAACACGTACCCCGTGTCGACGGGCGCGTACAGGAGCCCGAAGCCGCTCATGCCGAGCGAGAACCAGTCGGCAAGGCCCTCTACGACCGCGCTGTCCAGGGCGGGGCCGGCCATCCGGCCGCGCCGCAGGAAGAAGGTCGAGCGGCCGTCGGCCTGGCGATAGTGGGCGGCGAAGGCGGCCTGCTCGGCCTCGGCCCGCGCCAGGTAGGCGCCGAAGTGGCGCGCGCAGGCCGGATCGAGCCGGATGTCGGAGTCGACCCAGAGGATCCAGACCTGGCCGCTGCGCGCGGCCTCGGGCTCGGCCGCCTCGACAAGGCGCAGGCAGACGTTACGCGCGCGGGGGATGTTGGACGCCTCGCCGACGTGCAGGCGCACGGGGCGGTTCGTGGCCGCGGCTACGTCCCGCACGAGCGCGGCCACGGTCACGACCTCCGCCCGCCCGTCGCGCGTTGGGATGGCCACGTGCAGTGCAGCCGCCATCTGCGTCCCTCCTCAAGGCGCCCCTCAGCGCCAGCCTATGGCGCGACGGTGTGCCGGACAGGCACGGCTCGCCCGCGCCGCGCATCGACTGACAGCGCCGGACACGTGGGAGGTGCGCCATGGAAGCGCTCGACACCGTCGCCGCCGTGGTTTGGCTCGCGGTCGGCGCCTCGGTCGTGGCCCTGATCAGCCGCCTGATCCAGCGCGGCTCTGCCCTGCTCCTGGCGCAGGAGAACAAGATCCGCAACGCGAGCGCGCGCGACGCCCTCGAGTTCGCCACGCTTGAGGCGACCCGCGCCGCCCAGACCATCGTCACGAGCCTCAACCAGACCGTGGTATCGCAGCTGAAGGCGCAGGGGCGCTGGGACGAGGCGGCCGCCAGGGCAGTAAAGGCGCAGGCGCTCGCGCAGCTGCGCAGCACGCTGAGCGTCGATGGCACGGCCGTGCTGGAGCATTCCCTGGGCGACCTCGGACGCTACCTCGGCGCGCTCGTCGAGGCGCAGGTCGCCGCCGCCAAGCCGGGACCCGCGTCCAAGGCCAAGGTCTCCTAGCCGCCTGGAGAGCCGGGCTGAGCCGCGCCGCGAGCTAGAATACTTGACATCATTGCAATTATCTCCGGCCCGAGTATTATTGAGGGCATGGCATCGAAGCACGACGCCGCTGCCGCGCCGGACAAGGAGCTCCTGCGCGCGGTCGTGGACGTCCTGATCCTCGGCGAGCCGTTTGTCCAATCGCTTTGGCGGGCGTCGGGCCTCACGCTGACGCAGATCCGCGTCCTGCGCGCGATCCAGCGCGGCTGCCCGAGCGCCGGCGCCCTGGCCCACGATGTCGGCGTGCCGCCGTCGTCGCTGTCTCGCATGCTCGAGCGCCTGGACAAGCGCGGGCTGGTGGTGCGCGACGTGGACAGGGAGGACCGGCGACGGGTGCGGATTGCGGTCACCGCGGCCGGCGAGTCTTTCCTGAACGCGCTCCCCGCACTGGCCGACAGCCCGCTTGGTCAGGCGCTTGAGGACCTCGGCGCCGACGAGCGCGAGGCTCTGGTGCGGGGCGCGGCGGCGCTCGTCGCCGCAAGCCGGCGCCGAGCGACGGCCGAGGCGGCGGAGCATGAGCCCGAGCGCCCGGAACATGAAGAGGAGGAAGCCCATGACGGTCGAGGCACCTAGTGCGCGTCACCTGGGCATCCCCTACAAGTGGATCGCCTTATCGAACACCACCCTTGGCGTGCTCATGGCCTCCATCAACGGCACGATTCTGATCATCTCGCTGCCTGCCATCTTTCGCGGCATTCAGGTGAACCCGCTCGACCCCAGCCAGACGAGCCTCCTCCTCTGGGTCATGCTGAGCTTCAACGTCGCCACCACGATCCTCTTGGTGACGTTCGGCCGCATCTCCGACTCCTACGGGCGGGTGCGCCTCTACAATGCAGGCTTCGCCGTGTTCACCCTGGGCTCGATCCTGTGCTCGATCGTTCCGGGGTTGGGCACGGCGGGCGAGCTGGAGCTCATCGCCTTCCGGTTCCTGCAGGGCATCGGCGGCGCCTTCCTGTTCGCCAACAGCTCGGCCATCCTCACCGACGCGTTTCCCTCCACCGAGCGCGGGCTTGCGCTCGGCCTGAACCAGATCGCCGCCATCGCGGGCGGCATCCTCGGCCTCATCCTTGGCGGCGTGCTTTCGGCCGTCGACTGGCGCCTGGTGTTCCTGGTCAACGTGCCGATCGGTCTCCTGGGCACCATCTGGGCGTACGTTGCCCTGCGCGAGCAGGTGACCGCGCGCGAGCCGGCGCGCCTCGACCTTCTGGGCAACCTCACGTTCGGGCTCGGCATGCTCGGCATCCTCGGCGGCTTGACGACGGGCATCATCCCATGGGGCGGCCACGCGATGGGCTGGGGCAACCCCCTCGTGCGCGTCGCCACGGTCGCCGGTGTCATGCTCCTGGCTGTCTTCCTCTGGGTGGAGGGGCGGGTGGAGCGGCCCCTCCTCGACCTGCGCCTGTTCCGGATCCGCGCCTTCGCCACGGGCAACGTGGCCGCGCTTCTCGCCTCGGTCGCGCGGGGCGGGCTGCAGTTCATGATCATCATCTGGCTGCAGGGCGTGTGGCTGCCGCTGCACGGCGTCGCCTACATCCACACGCCGCTTCAGGCCGGGATCGACACCATTCCCCAGATGGTCGGCTTCCTGCTCTCGGGACCGCTGAGCGGGCGCCTGTCCGACCGCATCGGCGCCCGTGCCCTCGGCTTCGTCGGCATGCTCGTCACGGCCGTCGGCTTCGTCCTCCTGAGCCTCCTGCCGGTCGACTTCGCGTACTGGCAGTTCGCCGTCTACCTCTTCGTGATCGGCGCGGGCATGGGCATCTTCGCGTCGCCCAACGCCGCCGCCGTCATGAGCTCCGTGCCGACGCTCTACCGAGGCGCGGCCTCCGGTACCCTCGCCACCTTCCAGAACGCCGGCATGCTGATGAGCATGGGCCTGTTCTTCACGATCGTCATCACGGGCATGAGCGCCCGCCTGCCCGGCGCCCTGTCGACGGGCCTCGGCGCCTTTCACCTGCCGGGGCCGCTGGTGCACGGCCTGAGCGCCCTGCCGCCAACGGCGACGCTGTTTGCCGCGCTCCTCGGCTACAACCCCATGGCGCACCTCATCCCGGCGGCCGTGCTCCACGCCATGCCCGCGGCCGAGCGCTCGGTCCTCGTGGGTGAGCGCTTCTTCCCACAGCTCATCGGCGGCACGTTCATGTTCGCCCTGCGTGAGGTGTTCCTGTTCGCGACGGCCGTCTCGCTCGTCGCCGGCGTCGCCTCGCTCCTGCGCGGCGGCCGCTACGTGTCGGTCGCCACCGACCTTGGCGAGGCGCGCCAAGGCGCGGCCGCGGACCCGGTCGACGACGGGGAGCCGGCGCGCGCCGGGGTGTAGCCGCGGCGGCGAGCCTGGGCGGCGAGGTGCGTGATGGTAGGCTCGTCACGGAGCCCAACGCGTGTCGGAGCCGGAGGTGTCGCTGTGGCGCCTGACGCCTGGAACGAGGCGAGCGTTGACCTGATCCAGGCCGCAATGGCCGACGGAAGGCTGAGCGCGGAGGAGCTCGCCTTCTACTACATGGAGCGCATCGCCGCCCTGGACACGGGGCCCGAAGGACTTCTGAGCATCCTTGAGGTGAACCCGCACGCGCTGCAGGTCGCGGCGGCGCTCGACCGCGAGCGCGCCCTGAGCGGGCCGCGCGGGCCGCTGCACGGCGTACCGGTGGTGCTCAAGGACAACATCGATACCGCGGACCACCTGCATACGAGCGCGGGCTCGCTCGCGCTTGCGGGCTCCTACGCGGCCGCGGACGCGCACCTGGTCACGAGCCTGCGCGCCGCCGGGGCGGTGATCCTGGCCAAGGCGAACATGACGGAATGGGCCAACTTCGTGAGCGACCACATGCCGCCCGGCTACAGCTCGCGCGGCGGGCAGGTGCGCAATCCGTACGGACCGGGCACCTTCCATCCCGGCGGCTCGTCCAGTGGCAGCGCGGTCGCGGTCGCGGCCAACCTGACGATGCTCGGGGTCGGCACGGAGACGGCGGGCTCGATCCTGAGCCCCGCCAGCCAGAACGCGCTGGTCGGCGTCAAGCCCACGGTCGGCCTCGTCAGCCGCAGCGGCGTGATCCCGATCTCCCACACCCAAGACACCGCCGGCCCGCTCGGCCGAACGGTGCGCGACGCGGCGCTCCTGCTCGGAGCGCTGGCCGGCGTGGACGAGGCGGACCCCGTGACCTTAGCCCAGCGCGGTCGCGCGCCCCGCGACTACATCGCCGGCCTAAGGGCCGACGCGCTGCGCGGCGCGCGGCTCGGCGTGGCGCGCGAGCCCTTCTGGCAGAACCTCGATCCAGGCACCCTGACGGTGGCGGAGGCGGCGCTCGAGCAGTTGCGCGCGGCCGGCGCCGAGCTCGTCGACCCGGTAGAGGTCACGACGGCGCGTGAGCTCGCGGGGCGCCTGGAGGTGCTCGTCCACGAGTTCAAGCCTGCGCTCAACGCCTACCTCGGACGCCTCGGGCCGAACGTGGCGGTGCACTCGCTCAGCGATCTGATCGCCTACAACGAGGCCCGGCCCGACACCATGCTGCGCTACGGCCAGGCCCTGTTCCTCGCCGCCGAGGCGACGAGCGGTAGCCTGCGCGATCCGGCCTACGTGGCGGCCCTGGCGCGCAGCCGCCGCCTCGCCAGGACCGAGGGCATCGACCGCACGCTGGGCGAGTCGAGCCTTGACGCGATCGTGTTCGTGAACAACCGTGGCGCCGGCATCGCAGCCGCCGCCGGCTACCCCTCGGTCACCGTGCCGGCTGGTCGGACGGCGGCGGGCGAGCCGGTAGGCGTCACCTTTACGGCCGGCGCGTTCACGGAGGAGCGCCTTCTGTCGCTCGCCTTCGCCTTCGAGCAGGCGACGGTGGCGCGCGGCCCGTCGCCGGCCTAGCCCTCTGGGGTACGGCATAGCCTCGCCAGGGGTGGTGCTACGGCCCAGGGGGGCCCGCGGCCGGTGCGTCGGCGCGAGGTGGTGTTCGCGGCCGTCGCCGTCCTCGCCGGCTTTCTCCTGTACCTCCTGCGCCTCGACATCCTGCCCGCCGTGCCACGCAGCGCGGGTGAGCCGGTGCGCTGGGTGGAGACCGACCGGCGCTGGGTCGCCCTGACCTTCGACGGCGGCCCCGATCCCGTGTGGACGCCGATCATCCTGCGCCTTCTGCGAGCCTACGGGGCGAGCGCGACCTTCTTTCCGACGGGCGTCGGCCTGCAGCGACACAGCGC
>JAKASY010000019.1 GCA_021817625.1 Bacillota bacterium
GAAGCACACGAGCTCGACGGAGTCGGCGATTACCTCTCGGCAGATGAGCGAGCCCTTCATGCCCTCGTGGCCCATGGCGATGGCGTCGGAAACGGTGATCGTGCGGAACTCGATGGGCGCGCCGCCGGCCTGCCGAACGCCCTCCTTGGCGCGGACCGCCAGGGGATCGAGGTGGACGTTACAAGGGGTCACCTCCGCGGCGGCGTTCGCGACGCCGACGATCGGACTCCGGAAATCGGCGTCGGTGAGACCCACGGCGCGGTACATCGCCCGGTTGGGCGTCCGCTCCGGCCCGTCCACGCTTAGGCTGCTGCGCTGTCGCCAGTTATCCGCCATCGGGCGACCTCCTTGGGGGTAGGGACATGCGCCGTCGACCGCGGTCGGACCGACGTCGTCCTATCTCCTACCACGCCGCCGCGGCGTTTCCTCCCCGCATGCCGCCGACCTTACCCCGCCGGCGCTGGCGGCGGGTCACCAAGGCTCCCCCACGCTGGCGCCCGGGCCGGCGGCGAGCGCGCGTCGCAGGGCCGCCGCGTAGGGCGCGCGGGCGGCAGCTGTCGTGGCCTCGCCTGGGGACGCGTAGAGGCCGTCGCCCGCGTAGCGCGGCAACACATGCAGGTGATGGTGCCAGACGTCCTGCTGTCCGGCCGGCTCGTTGTGCTGGCGCGTCGACACACCCTCACAGCCGTAGGCGGCCTTCATCGCCCATGCGACACGCCTCGCCACGCTGTGGATGGCGGCTCCGTAGACGTCTGGCAGGTCGTAGAGGTTCTCGTAGTGCCGAGTCGGGACGACGAGCACGTGACCGGGGTTTCGCGGCCACCAGCGCGAGGCCACGAACGCCATGGCGCGCGACTCGCTAAGGACCACGTCAGCCTGCCGTGTGCCCTCTCCGGGCCGGTCCCGCCTTACGGCCACCTCGCAGAACGGGCACTCGCAGCCGTCGGGCGCGTGCGTGTAGCGCCGGCTGCGCTCGGCCATGATCGCACCTCCTGGCAGGCCTGTGCCGCGCGGTCCTATTTCGGGATGCCGTAGGGAACGCCCGGACGCTCCGGCGCGCCCCAGGCTCCGACCTTGTTGTGCAGGCGCGCCACGGCGGCCTCCAGGTCGCGGGGCTCGCCCCGCACCAGGGCGGCGAGCGCACCGGGCATTCCGTACCCGCGCGCGGCGGCCTCCGCCCACAGCGTGCGCGAGCTCTCGTAGGGTGCGCGGTCATGGAGCGCGATGCGCATGGCCGCGCGGTAGGCGTACTGCCAGGCGGCAAAGCGCACGCCCGGGCCGTCGCCCGCGCCCGCCTGCGAGCGCACCTTCTCCCGAAGCTCGCGCGCCGCCCACCAGCTTCGCTCGAGAGCGACAGCGAAGTGCGCGTTCGGCGTTGCGAGGTGGGCGGCGCGCACCGCCGCGAACCGCGCGTCAGGATCCCAGACGGCGCGCGTAGAGCGGTAGCAGTCCGCCTCGGCGCCCCAGTCGTCCGCCACCCGCACGGCGGCGGCCAGAAGGCGCTCGAACGGCAGGAGGTCGCACTCAACCTGGACGCCGTCCTCGATGAAGTGCTCGTCGATCGCGGGGACACCGTCGTCCGTGAGCACGATCATCTCAAGGTCTGACGCGGCATCCGTCCGCCCGTGCGCGACCGACCCGTAGCAGGCTACGGCCAGCACGTGGTGGCCGAGGGCGCGCCGGCGGTGCTCACCGATGCGCTCCGCGAGCGCCACGCGGCGTGCGCTCTCGTCCGTCACATCGCCCACGTTCGCGCCCGATATCGCGTGGGGCACGGGTGCGCGCGACGGCTTCCTCGTCCTCTCGAACTCGCCCGAGACGCTCGACGACAGCGTGATGCCCGACCCCGTGGCCACCCTGTACCAGGACCTCTCGGCCTCGTCGCAGGGCGGCCCCCCGTCGCCGAGGTTCATCGCCGGCGACGTGCGCGTGTTCGTGTTCCACACAAACCGCACCACCCGCCCCCTGGACATCGGCTTCACGGTGAGAAACGCCACCCCGCGGTCCGGTCGGCTCACGTGATATCGGCGCAGCTTTGGTACGTGAACGGCCGCTGGCGCCGCGAGCTCAGGCGGTGGAACTACGGCGAGTACGGCATGGAGGTGACGTTCGCCTTCGAGGCGCCGCCGCCTTACCGGCCGTTCCGCGCGGGCCTGGCGCCGGCGTACGAGCCGCAGTCGATCCCGTGGGCGTGGTACAACCGGACGGCCGCGCGGGCGGGCCAGGTGCCGTGGGCGGACGGGGCGGCGGGGCGGCTGCGCCTGGGAAGCCAGTACGTCCTGGCGGACGGCGTGCGCGCCGTGACCTTCACGACCACCCTCACGGCGGGGGCGTACGCGCCGCTGCGGATCGTCCTCCAGCGGGCGAGCGGAGAAGCCACGCCCGCCGGTGATTCGCTCTTGGGTCGGGTCTGAACGGCGAAGGGGAGCGCCGACCACGTATGCCGCCGCCGGCAGGGCGGACGCGCCCGGCGGGGAATGCCTGCTCGCATGCGGTCGGCCCGCGCTTGGTCCGGCCGCCCGAGGGAGGGCAGTCGAATGGCGGGAACCGTTCTGGGCATCGTCTCGCCGGGCGCCATGGGGAGCGCGCTCGGGCGCGCCTGGCAGGCTGCCGGCGCGCGCGTGGTGGCGACGACGCGTGGGCGCAGCGCTCGCACCGCCGCGCTCGCCCGCGGCCTCGACCTCCTGGACGACCTGCACGGCGTGGTCGCGGCCGCCGACGTCGTCCTGAGCGTCTGCCCACCGTCCCAGGCGCCGGACGTGGCCGAGGCGCTGGCCGATGCCGCCAAGCACACCGGCCACCGCCCGCTCGTCGTCGACCTGAACGCGGTCGCGCCGACGACGATGGGCCACGTCGCGCAGACGCTCGCCGCCGCCTCGCTGGACGTTGTGGACGGCTCGATCAGCGGTGGGCCGCCGACGGGGCGAGGACGGCCCACCCGGGTCTACCTGTCCGGTCCGCGAGCGGCGGAGATCGCCGGCCTCCAGGCGCCGGGGATCGCCCTCGAGGTCGTGAGCGCGCGCATCGGAGACGCGTCGGCGGTGAAGATGTGCACCGCCTCCGTGTACAAGGGATTCGCGGGCCTGCTCACCCAGGCCCTGCGCACCGCGGAGGCGAACGGTGTGACCGACCTCGTCGTCGCCGACCTGCAGGGCTCCTTCGGCAGCCGGGTCGAGGACGCCGCCGTGAACCTCGCCCTGGCCGCCAGCAAGGCCGACCGCTACCCCGCCGAGATGCGCGAGATCGCCGCGACGCAGCACGGGGCCGGCCTGGCGGGCGACCTGTTCGAGGCGATGGCGCGCCTGTTCGAGGCGGTGGACCAAACGGCGCTCGCCCAGCACACCCCTGAGGAGGCCGCCCACCTGAGCGACCTTCACGACGTCCTCGCCCAGCTCTCGACGCGGCGGGCGGCCGCCGGCTAGCGCGGGAGAGGCAGGAGTTCCGCCGGCCGGCGCGCAACATCCGCGCCACACGATGCGCCCCCGCGTGGGCGCCTCTGGGGGGATGGCGGTGATCTTTAGCCCTGAGGAGCGCCTCGACCGCGCCGTGCTCGAGGCCCTCCAGCTTGAGCGCCTGCGCGCCCAGCTCGCACGCGTCGCGGCGCGGGTCGGCCCCATCGCCGAGCGCTGGCGGAAGGCCGGTGTGGTGGCGGACGAGATCCGAACGCTGGCCGACGTGACGCGCCTGCCGTTCATGACGAAGCGCGACCTGCGCGACCACTACCCCATCGGCCTGTTCGGCGCGCCGCTCGCCGTGGTGGCGCGCGTTCAGGGCTCGTCCGGGACGCGCGGCAAGCCGACGGTGGTCGGCTACTCGCGCGCCGACCTCGACCTCTGGGCGCTCCTCGTGGCGCGCTGCCTCGCCCTGGCCGGCGCGGAGCCCGGCCAGGTCCTGCACAACGCGTACGGCTACGGCCTCTTCACGGGCGGCCTCGGCCTGCAGCAGGGGGCGGAGCGCCTGGGCCTGTGCGTCCTCCCGCTGTCCGGCGGCCAGACGCGCCGCCAGATGCTCTTCCTCCAGGACTTCCACCCCGACGGCATCGCCTGCACGCCCTCCTACCTCCTGAACCTGATGGAGAGCCTGCACACCGACGGGGTCGAGCCGCGGGAGCTCGGGCTGCGCTGGGCGATCCTCGGGGCGGAGCCCTGGTCGGAGGACATGCGGCAGGTGATCGAGGACGGCTTCGGCGTGCGCGCCGTGGACATCTACGGCCTGTCCGAGGTGATCGGCCCCGGCGTCGCGTGCGAGTGCGCCGAGGCCCAGGACGGCCTGCACGTGCAGGAGGACCACGTCCTCGTCGAGGTCGTGGACCCGAGCACGGGCACCCCTCTGCCGCCTGGCGCCGTGGGTGAGCTCGTGTTCACCACCCTCACGCGCGAGGTCTCCCCGGTTGTCCGCTACCGCTCCGGCGACGTGGCCTCGCTCGACCCCTCGCCGTGCCGGTGCGGGCGCACGATGGTGCGCATGTCGAAGATCAAGGGGCGCACGGACGACATGCTCGTCGTGCGGGGCGTGAACGTGTTTCCATCCGAGATCGAGGCCGTCGTCTCCTCGGTCGAGGGCCTCCTGCCGGTCCACCGCATCGTCCTGCGCCGCCCGCGCGCCCTGGACGAGGTGGTCGTGCAGGTGGAGGCCGAGGGGCCGGCCGATCGCCTGGGTGAGCGCATGGAGCGTCTTCTCTTCGACCGCCTCGGCATCGGCGTGCGCGTTGAGGTTCTGGCGCCCATGGCTCTGCCGAGGTCGGAGGGAAAGGCCGTGCGGGTGGTCGACGAGCGGCGCTCCTGAGGCGGCGCTCCTGAGGCGGCGCTCCCGGAGGCGCGGGCAGATCGGCACAGCGGCTGCGCCCTATAGTCGCTGTCCGCACAGCGTGAGCTGATAGAGGCGGAAGATCGAGTTGACGAAGTCCACGCCATTCGCGTAGAGAAGCCCTTGGAAGGACGCAGCGGCGCGGGTGGGCGTCGGCGTCGCGTAGCGCGTGAAGTCGCCCGGATCGACGGGGGACACCACCGTGGCCTCGGGCACGAGCTCCACGGTCATGAGGTTCGGCCGGCTGGGGGAGGGTGTGATCGGCTGCGCCACGACGGTCAGCTGCGACCCCGTCTCCGGGAGGAAGACCTGTGGCTCGGCCGTGGCGCACAGGACGTCGATGAACGGCTCGGCATCGGCGAGCACGACCAGGGGCGGGCCATCGCCCTGCGCGATGGGCTCGACCTCCTGCGGCAGGACGCCCGCCTTGCTGTAGAGGATGAGAGCGCCGGTTTGGGGGTCGAAGTGGCCGACCTGCGCCCCGTCTACGAACCACACCGTGCCGTCGTCGGCGACGAACAGCTGGATGGGCGGATTGACGTCCGCGGGCAAGAGGTACTCGGCCAGCTCGAGGGTGGTCGGGTTCAGCACCGCCAGACGCTTGGTCGTGAACTCGCAGAACCAGTAGGAGAGGCCGTCCGGGGTCACGTCGCCGCCGAACGGCGCCGACTCCTCGGGCAGCGTGAAGGTTCTCAGGATGCCCGTCGTGGCGTCGAGTTGGAGGATCGCACCGGCGCCGCTGGTGCTCTCGAGCGAGATCATCAGGCTGCCGTCGCCGAGCATGCGCATGCCGCGGATGATCGACGTGATCGGGTTGACCGGCAGGTTCCAGGTCCATTGCCCGCGTCCGACGGGGTCGATGCGGTGGACGACGGCAGGCGGCGCCGTGACCCAGATGTTGCCGACGTCCTGGTCGAGCAGGTTGGCGCCCTGACCGGTGGTCAGGCCGAGGCGCGTGTCCAGGTCCCAGGTGCGCACGCTGCTGGTCGCGGGGTCAAGGTTGACCAGGGTGCCGTGGTCGCTGATCACGGACCCGGCGGACTCCGCGGTAAACCAGACGCTCGTCGCGGGGGCCACGGAGGTGACGTAGCGGTTGCCCTGCACGCTCAAGGTGGGCGCCAGTCCAAGGGTGTTCAGGTCCCAGGTCTTGAGGATCGCGTCGCCAAACTGCGGGCAGCCGGCCATCTGCGCCAGCGCCACCACCTCCCTTGCGGGCAAGCTATGGCGGCTGTCCACCAGGTGTTACCGCTCGGCGCGCCGGGTCCGCGGACAGAGGGTGCGAGGCCGACGGCGGACGCATAGCCGGCCGCCCCGGCGGCGGCCGGCTGGAGCACGATGGCTTGGGCTGCGCCGCGCGGCGCGCTACGTGGACGGTTCCCGCAGGGCGGCGAGGCGCAGGGCGGCCGCGGCCAGGAGCGCCGCGCCCAGCGGCAGCGCCGCCTCGTCGACGCTGAAGTGCGGGTCGTGGTTGGCGCTGTCCGCGCCGGCCGCAGGGTTGCCCGCACCCAGGAAGATGAACGCGCTCGGCACGACCTGGCCGTAGTAGGAGAAGTCCTCCGACGCCATGAGCGGGTCGCCGGGCACGAGCGCGCCCTCCCCGAGCACCGCGCGCACGGCGTCGCGGGCGGCCGCGGTGGCGCCAGGGTCGTTCACGACCTCGGGATAGCCGTCGTAGTGGACGACCTCGGCGCGCGCGCCGTACGCAGCCGCCGTGCCCTCCGCGATCGCCGTGAGGTGCGCTCGCAAGCGCTCGCGCGTGTCCGCGTCGAAGGTGCGGATGGTGCCCTCGATCACGGTTTCGGGCGCGATCACGCTGGCCGCGAAGCCGCCGCGGATCGTGCCGATCGAGAGCACCGCCGGCCGCTGCGGGTTGAGCTGGCGCGCGACCACCTGCTGGAGGCCGACGACGATCTGGGCGGCGATCGGGATCGTGTCGACCGACAGGTGCGGCATGCTGCCGTGGCCGCCGACGCCCCGGACCGTCACGGCGAAGCGGTCCGCGGCGGCCATCACGGGACCCTCGCCCACCACCGCCCTGCCCGTCGGCAGCGGTCCCTCGGGCACGCGCGCGAACACGTGCTGCCCGACGGCGGCGCGCACGCCCTCGAGCACGCCCGCGTCCACCATCTGGCGCGCGCCCCCGCCCCCCTCCTCGGCCGGCTGGAAGAGGAGGCGGACACCGCCGGGCAGGGCGTCCGCGTGGGCGAGGAGCAGCCGCGCCGCGCCGAGGGCCATCGCCATGTGCGCGTCATGGCCGCAGGCGTGCATCCGTCCCGCGTTGCGCGAGGCGAAGGGGAGGCCGGTCTGCTCCGCCACGGGCAGGCCGTCGATGTCCGCCCGCACGAGCACCCGCGCGCCACCGCCGTGGCCGCCGATGTCCGCCCACAGGCCCGTGGGCGTGCGCCGCACGGCCTCCAGGCCCATCCCCGCCACGGCGCGCGCGAGGTAGTCGGTGGTCTCCCTCTCCTCGTAGCCGATCTCGGGGCAGGCGTGCAGCTCCCGCCGCCAGCGCACGAGGTCCGGGACAAGGGACCGGGCCGAGGCCACGAGCTCGGCGTCGGGGATGGGCAAGGGCGTCCCGCCTTTCTTCCATGCCGCCTGGGGGCGGGCGTACGGCAGACTTCGCGGCGGTGTTCGCGACCCCCTCCGGCCGGATCGGGCGGAGGGGGTCCGCCCGGCAACATCGAAGCATGCTCGGTTGCCAAGGATAGGATCGCCGACCGGCGCTGCCGATCGGCGCCGTCCGGGCGGAGCATGAGGAGTGGTGCATGTGGCCGATCGCGAGGTGGTCATCGCCAGCGCCGAGGCGGATGGCGCGCCCAGCCTGTTCGTCACGAGCGTGGCCGGCGGGGTGGGCTCCGCCGGCGAGATTGTGATGCAGCTCTACCGCGACATCTACCGGACGCCCAGCCGGTTTCGGGTTACCGTGCGGGCTGACGGCTTCACGCAGCAGGCGGCGGAGTTCGACGACCCCGACAGCCAGGCGGGCGTGGTGCGCACGCGCATCGGCGAGGTGATCCTTACGCCGGCGGCGGCCGTGCAGATGATCGCCTGGCTGCAGCAGGCGGTGGCGGGGCTGCAGGCTGCCCAGGGCGGCACGCAGTAGCTCAGGCCCCGCCCGCCGGCAGCGCGGGGGCGGATGCGCCCGCCTCGCGCAGGAGCGCCTCCTCGGTCTCGGCCAGGAGACGCGCCTGGTAGGCGAGCATCTCGGCCACCAGGGGGAAGCGCGCGTCCCGTACGGGCACGGCCGGCATGGGCGCGCCCTCCGGCGCCGGCGCCAGCTGCCCTCGCCGGCGCATGGCCCGCAGCACGATACGCGCGGCGTGCGCCGGCGAGCGTGCAAGGCCACTCTCCAGGCGCGCGCCGGGCGGAAGGGCCCGCACCGCGGCCTCTGCCGCCCGCTCCATCTCGCCGAGGGTAGCTCCGGTCCGCCGCGCCAGGAGTACGCGCGCCACGACCTGGCTCGCCGTGACCACGCGCTCGGCCAGGATTGCGGTGCGCAAGTCGCGGCCCGGCTCGAGCGGCACGAGACGGATGTGCACCGTCAGTCGCCCCGGCCTCAGGCTGTCGTAGGCCAAGGACGCGATCGCCACGGTGCGGGCGCGCTGGCGCAGGCCGTCCAGGGCGAGGCGGAAGCGGCCGAGGCTGCCGTCGCGGCTGATCTCGCCCTCGGGCGTCAGGTAGACGGTGCGGCCGCGCGCCATGAGGCGGTCCAGGCGGGCGAGATCGACGCGCAGGTCCGAGCGCATGCGCGCCAGGATGCGGCTGCGCGCCGGCTCGCGCACGTGGGCGACCGACACCTCAGCCTGGCCGAGGTCGCGACGGCGCCCATACAGGGGGGCCGCGAGCGGCAGCCCACCGACGGCGGGCCCGAAGCGCCGGCGCAGGGCCTCGAGCGCCACGTCGTCGCACAGCGTCGCGAGCGGCAGGCGCCGGTCGAGGCCGCTCGCGTCGACGAGGCTCGCGAGCGGCCGGCGGCGCGGGAGGTTCTCGATCGGCACCACGCCGAGGATGCCGAGCACGCCACCCAGGCTGAGCCGCCTGAGCGGCAGGTCGAGGCCGCGGCCCAGGCGGTCGGCCAGGAAGCCCGGCTCGAACATCCGACGCGATCCGGCGCTGACGGGCGCCTGGCGGAGATCGCCGCCAAGGTAGAGAAGCGGCGGCAGCACCATGCCGTCCAGGTCGTGCAGGTGGTTGGCGACCACGAGCAGGCCCAGGCGCCGGCGCCCGAGGCTGCCCTCGACGCGCACCCGGTAGCGCAGGCGGGCGTACGCGAGAAGGCCGGCGGCGACACCCAGGCGCAACGAGAGGTGGCCCGCGGCGCGCAGCGGCCGCGCCCGACCTGCGCGCAGCACGACCACGGAGCCGGCAAGGAAGGACAGCCCGGACAGGATGAACAGCGCATGGTAGCCCTGCGCCGGCGAGGGGTAGCGCGCGATCAGCCAGGCGCCGGCGACGGGCGCGAACACCGCCGGAAGGTTGCTGGCCATGCCCCAGATCCCGAGGTCGCGGCCTGCCCTGCCCGAGCGCGGCAGCGTGTCGAGCGCGAGCGCCCAGTCCACGGAGAGGAAGGCGCCGTAGCCGAGCCCGTAGAGCACGCCGAAGAGCAGGATGTCGGACAGGGAGGGCAGGTAGGCGAAGCCGAGGGCGGCCGCGGCCATCGGCACGCCCGCCAGGAAGACGACGGCAGAGCGGTCGGCGTCGTCCGACAGGCGGCCGGCGTAGAACGTGGACACGGCGGCGCCCAGAAGGGCCATGGCCGCCACGCCGGCCGTGCCGCGCTCGGGCTGGGTCATGCCGACGACGTCGCGCAGATAGTAGAGGACGAACGTCATGAGCAGCGTGAGGCCGAACATCACGCACAGGCGGGCGGTGAACACGACGGCGAAGGCCCTCGCCCCGTGACGGCTGCCGCGGCGGCGCGCGCGCCGTTTCCGCTCTGGACCAACCGACGGGTGCGCCGCCCGCCTCGCGCACGCCCGCCGCGGTCACGAGGGTGCCGACAGAGATCGCCGCCACCATGACGGCGTAGGCGTCGTCGAGACCGCCGAGGCCCGCGGCGCCCAGGCCGACGATCGTGCCCAGGAGGGCGAACACGCCCATGTAGCCCGATGCGCTCCCCCAGCGCTCCTGCGGCACCAGGTCCGGCACGAGGGCCTCATAGGCCGCCTGAGAGACGTTCTGGCCGAACGTGGCCAGGACGTAGCCGAGCGCGAGGGCGGCGAGGTCGTCCGCCGCCACCATCACGAGCAGGCCGGCCACGTTCGCGGCGCTTCCCCCGACGACCATCGGCATGCGCCTGCGCCCGCGCTCGCGCAGGCGGTCGGACAGGTAGCCGGCGACGGGCGGCACGACCAGGGCGACGGCCGCCCCCACGGCGGCGACGCGGCCCAGCACGTCCGTGTGCTGGGCCGCGGCCAGCCGGAGGATGCCGAGGGGCAGCGCGATCGTGGGCAGCGCCCCCGACTCCAGGTTGAGCGAGAACCACAGCGCAGCCAGGACGGACTGCCGGTCCGCGCGGTCCTGCCACCATGTCGAGGCGTGCTGCTGCATGGCGATGCCTCCGCCCGAAGTGTATGGACGCCGGGAAGGCGGACGTCCAGGCGGCGGACGGCAGGGGTCGACCGAAGAGTGCGAAGAGGGTGGCACAGATCGTCCGGGCATGCGCGCGAGGTGCTCCGAGTCTCGGCGCGAGGCCGAAGGGCCGCTCGGAACCGGGTGGGACACCCGGG
>JAKASY010000020.1 GCA_021817625.1 Bacillota bacterium
GATCTTCCGGCGCGCCTGGGGCACGTGGTTGAAGAACTGCACGAGCAGCGCCGGCTCGCCCTCGGCCGGCACGATCGCTAGGCCCTCCCGCCCGCCCGGCCAGTCGCTCAGCCAGTACAGGTCGAGCGCGAAGCGGCCGGCACCGTACACCACGAGAGCGTCCAGATCCCGTCCCCGGGCGATGTCGCGCGCGAGGTCGAGGCGGCGCGCCATCTCTCCCGCGCTGTAGTGCGGCACGAACGGGTCCAAGGCCGTCGCGCCCGCACTCACGTCCGCACCACCTCCGTGCCGCCCTGCCTGGACAGGCCGAGGTCCTCCAGCAGGACGCGCGCGCAGTTGCGTCCGGGCAGGCCGCTGACGCTTCCCCCGGGGTGCGTGCCCGCGCCGGTGAGGTACAGCCCCTCGACGGGCGTGCGGTAGCCGGACCAGCCGGGTGCCGGCCGGAACATGGCCGACTGGTCGGGACCGACGGCGCCACCATGGCAGCTGCCACGGACGTTGCTCGGGTTGCGCCGCTCGAGGTCGAGGGGGCTCTCCACGCGCCGGCCGAGGACGATCGCCTTGCGCACGTTCACCGTGAGCCGCGCGTACGCCGCGAACAGGCGGTCGGCGACGGCCTCCTTGACGTCATCCCAGACCTCGCCGCCGGCCAGTGTGTAGGGGTAGTAGCTGATCACCTTGAGGGTGTGGCGGCCAGGTGGCGCTCGCGTCGGGTCGACGAGGGAGGAGTTCACCGCGAGGATCAGGGGGTCGTCATGCAGCCGCCCTCGCCGGAAGGCATGGAGGTGGTCGACCAGGTTCTCGACCGAGGTGACGGCGCCCATCGCGACGCACGGCGCGCCGCCCAGGGGATGGCGGTAGACGGGCGCCTCGGCCAGGGCATAGTGGCTCACGAACATCGTCAGTCCGGTGCGCCAGCGCGCGGCCGCCGCCGTCAGTCCCTCGCCGGCCGCCTCGCCGAGGAGCGCCGGCAGGCGGGTGACAGGGGCGCTCGACACGACGGCCCGCCGGGCGCCCAGGGTGCGTCCGTCGTCGAGCACGACGCCGGTGGCGCGCCCGCCATCGACGCGCACGGCGGTCACCCAGTGGCCGGTCTCGATGCGCCCGCCGCTGCCCTCGATCACGGCCGAGAGCGCGGCGGGCAGCGCACCGGAGCCCCCCTGCGGCGTGGTCCATGACTGGCGCTGGCGGCCGGCCGCCAGGCTCATCGCGAGGAGGCCCGTGCAGGGGTGGTCGACCTGCTCCAGGGTCATGGTCGCGAGCCAGGCCAGGAAGGCGCGCACGTGCGGCTCGGAGAAGCGCTCGGCGATCACGTCCAGGGCGCTCATGCGGGCGATGCGCACATACTCCCGGCCTCCCGGCCGACCGAGCGCTCGGGCCTCGGCCTCTCCCGGCGCGAGCGGCGGCGACGACCGCTCGGCCGCGTAGATCGGCGCGTAGTCCTGCCACTCGCGCAGGAGGTCGAGGTAGGCGCGCGCGTCGCGTGTCGAGAGGCGCGACAGCTCGCGCGCCGTCCGCTCGGGCTCAAGGTGCATGGTCAGGGCCTCGCCGTCCGGAAACGGCACCGTGCACACGGGCTCCGGACGAAGGTAGCGCAGGCCGTGCTCGCCCAGAAGGCCAAGCTCGTCGTCGCGAACGAGCGGGTTCGTCTGGATGAGGTTGTGCGCGCTCGAGCATGAGTCGTGGCGAAAGCCAGGTAGGGTGAGCTCCTCCGTCATCGTGTCGCCGCCGATCCGCTCATAGCCCTCGACCACGGTGACGCTCAGCCCGGCGCGGGCCGCGTACGCCCCCACGATGAGGGCGTTGTGGCCGCTCCCCACCACCACCACGTCGGCCTCGTCCATCGCGCTCTCCGCCAGCGCCGCCACCTCCCCCGGCCCGCCGGGCCCCTCAGAACACCCGCCAGCGCGTCTCGTCCGCGAGGTAGGCTCCGAGCGCGGCGAGGAAGCGCGCCGCCTCCACGCCGTCCACCGCCCGGTGGTCGGCCGACAGCGTGAGGTCGGCGACCCGGCGCACCGTGATCGCCCCGTCCGCGACCACGGGCCGCTGGCGCATGCTCGCCGCCGCCAGGATGGCGACCTGCGGCGGGTTCACCAGGGCGACGAAGCGGTCCACGTCGAACGGCCCCAGGTTGGAGAGGGTGAACGTGGCGACGTCGGCCAGGGCCCGGCCCGCACGGGCCATCGCCACCGCCTGGCGGCGCAGGCGCCCGATCTCCGTGATCGGCGTGTCGGTGCCGACGCGCACCACCGGCACGGCCAGGCCGCCGTCGACGGCCGTGGCGAGGCCCAGGGCCAGGGTCGGGTAGCGGATCACCGATCCATCCTCGGCCACGTGGGCGTTCATCGCCGGCACCTCGGCGACGGCCCGCGCCACGCCCTGGATGAGGAAGTCCGTGATCGTCGGGCCCTCCGGGATGAAGCGCCCGAGGCTCGCGCAGGCTTCGGCGACGGGATCCATGTCGACGCTCTTCGTGACGCTGAACTGCGGGATGTCCCGCGCGGAAAGGCTCATCGCGCGGGCGATCGCCCGGCGCATGGGCGTCGGCTCCACCCGCACGCCCTCGCCCGGCGGGGCCGGAGCCGGGGCCGGCAGCACGGTGGCCGCGGGCCTGGGCGCCATCCGCGACGCGGCGGCCGCCAGGACATCCTGGCGCGTGATGCGCGCGCCGCCGCGGCCGAGCTCCCCCAGCACCGACGCGCCGACGCCGAGCTCGCGCGCCGCCTTGCGCGCGGCCGGCGTGATGCGCAGGCGCACGCCGTCGACGACGGGCGCCGGACCGGCGTGCACCTCCGGCCGTGTCGCTTCGGCGTCGGGGAGCGGGCGGGCGGACCGGGAGGCGGCGGGCGGCGGCGAGGGCGCCGGCGCCGCGGGCGCGGGGGCCGGGGCGCCCGCGGGGGCCGAGACGGTCGCGGCAGGGAACGGGGCGGCCGCGGGAGCCCCCGCGCCCGCCGTGGCCACGAGGGCCACGGGCTCGCCCACCGGCACGGCCGCGCCCACGGTGGCGATCAGCCGCTCGACCACGCCGGCGACCGGGCTTTCCACCTGAACGACGGCCTTGTCGGTCTCGACCTCGAACAGCGGCTCGCGCTCCTCGACGTGCTCTCCCTCCTGCTTGAGCCACGCCAGGAGGACGCCCTCGTCCATGGTCGCGCCCAGGCGAGGCATCGGCACGGGCGTCGCGCCCTCAGGCATCGCCGCACACCTCCCGGGCGGCCGCGACGATCTCCGCCGTCTGCGGCAGGACGGCGCGCTCGAGCACGGGAGCGAACGGGAGCGGCGTGTCCTTGGCGGCCACCCGCCGCACGGGCGCGTCGAGGAGGTCGAAGCCCTCGTCCGCGAGTAGCGCCGCCACCTCCGCCCCCACGCCGAAGGCGCGGTTCGCCTCGTGCACCACGACAGCGCGGTGGGTGCGCGCGACCGACGCGAGCACCGCCTCCCGGTCAAGCGGCGAGATGGTGCGCAGGTCCAGGACCTCGGCCTCGACGCCCGCCGCCGCCAGGCTGTCGGCCGCCGCCAGGCACAGCCCGAGCATCCGCCCGTACGTGACGAGGGTGACGTCGCGGCCCGGTCGCTTCACGTCCGCCTTGCCGATCGGCACGAGGAGCTCGCCCTCGGGCACCTCGCCGCGCGAGTTGTAGAGCCCGTTGTGCTCGAAGAAGACGACCGGGCTCGAGTCGCGGACCGCCGCCTTGAGGAGCCCCTTCGCGTCCGCCGGGGTGCCCGGGAAGACCATCTTCAGACCGGGAAGGTGGGCGAACAGGGCCTCGAGGTTCTTGCCGTGCTGGGCGGCCGACGAGCGCCCGCCGCCGCCGTGGGTGCGCACAACCAGGGGCACCGACACCTGGCCGCCGGACATGTAGCGGATGAGCGCCGCCTGGTTCATGAGCTGGTCCATCGCCAGGCCCATGAAGTCCACGTACATGATCTCCGCCACCGGCCGCATGCCGGTGATCGCCGCGCCGACCGCGAGGCCGACGATGCCGAGCTCCGAGATCGGCGTGTTGCGGCAGCGCGCCGGCCCGTACTTGGTGCTCAGACCCAGCGTGATCTTGTAGGAGCCGCCCATGGGGTCCGCCACGTCCTCGCCCATCACGAACACCCGCTCGTCGCGCGCGAGCTCCTCGTCGAGGCCGGCGCGCAGGGCCTCGCGGAAGGTGATGACCGCCATCTCCTAGCCCTCCTCCCCCGCCGGCGCGTAGACGTCCTCGAAGGCGCTCCCGGGGTCGGGGTCGGGCAGGGCCGCCGCCCAGCGCGCCGCCTCGTCGACCTCGCGCTCGACGCGAGCCTCGAGCTCGTCGACCGCCGCCTCGTCCTGGCCGGTGCGGGAGGTGAGCTCTGCGCGCACGTGGGCGAGCGGGTCGCGTGCCTTCCACGTCTCGAGCTCCTCGGCGCTGCGGTAGACGGCCGGGTCACCGATGTAGTGGCCCTGCCAGCGGTAGGTGACGGCCTCGATGAGCGTCGGCCCGTGCCCATCGCGCGCTCGCGCGATCGCCCGCGAGGCGGCCCGGTACACCTCCTCCAGACGGTTTCCGTCCACCGTCTCGCCCGGCATGCCGTAGCCGGCTGCCCGGTCCGCAATGCGCTCCACGCGGCTGGTCGAGTGCTGGGGCGTGGACTCCGCGTACTGGTTGTTCTCGCACACGAACACCACCGGCAGGTCCCACACCGCGGCCAGGTTCAGGCCCTCGTGGAACGCGCCGTTGTTGGCGCCGCCGTCGCCGAAGAAGCACACCGCCACCTGGCGCGTGCCGCGCAGGCGGGCAGACAGGCCCGCCCCCGCCGCGATCGGGATGCCAGCGCCGACGATGCCGTTCGCGCCCAGGATGCCAAGGTCGAAGGACATGATGTGCATCGACCCGCCGTGCCCGTGGTTCGAACCCTCGCGCTTGCCGTACAGCTCCGCGAACATCTCGCGCAGGGGCATCCCCTTGGCGATGACGTGGCCGTGGCCGCGGTGGTTCGACGTGATGTAGTCCTCGCGCGTGAGGTCGAACGCAGCACCGACGGGCACCGCCTCCTGGCCCACCGAGGAGTGGAGGAAGCCCGGCAGGGCGCCCTCCTGGAACAGCGCGGTGGCCCTCTCCTCGAAGGCGCGGATGCGCACCATGCGCTCGTACATGAGCGCGAGGTCCGGCGTGGGGATCACGCGCGTGCCAGCGCGGGCCTGCCCGGTCGCGCTCAAGGCGCGGTCGCCCCCCGCCGGCCCCATGCCCTGTCTGCGCAGCCTCTCATCCCGTCATCTCCTTCTCATCCTTCGCCTCAGTCGGCGGGGTCGAACAGGACGCGCACGCCGGCGGCGTCAGGCGCCCGAAACCGCCGCCAGCCCTCCTCGAAGCGGCTCAGGGCGAAGCGCTCGCCGATGAGCGGCGACACCTCCACCGCGCCAGCGGCGAGGAGGGCCACGGCCCGATGGACGACCGAGCCCGACGTGGCCACCGAGCCGACGATGCGCAGCTCGCCCCGCACGACGCTGGCCAGCTCCACGTCCGGCAGGCGCGGGCCGCTGCCCGTCGTGCCGGCGAGCACCACGGTGCCGCCCCGCCGCACGGCGGACAGCGCCTGGCCCGCCGCGCGCTCGCCCCCCGCCGCCTCGAGCGCGGCGTCGGGCGGGCCGCCCAGGATATCCGCGAGGCGGACCGCCAGGGCCGGGTCGTCCGAGCTCGCGACGGCGAACCCCAGCTCCTCCGCCAGCCGCGCGCGCGACGTGCGCCGGCCCGAGACGACGGCGACGCGGGCGCCGACGGCGCGTGCCGCCTGCGCCGCCAGAAGGCCGACGGCGCCCGGACCGAACACGGCCACGCGCGCTCCCACCGTGAGCTCCGCCCTCTCCACCGCGTGCATGGCGAGGGCCAGGCTGTCGACGAACGCCAGGGCATCGTCCGGCACCGAGGGCGGCACCGGATACAGGGCCCGCGCCGGCACCGTGGCGTACTGGGCGAGGCCGCCGTCGCGCGTAAAGCCGATGTGGGCGTGGCCGCTCTCCGCCCGGCCGTAGTTCAGGCACAGGTTGCGCCGGCCCTCCCGGCAGCGCTCGCAGGCCTCGCAGCCCACATGCACCTCGACGCCGACCCGGTCGCCGACGCGCACGTTCCCCACGCCTGCGCCCACGGCGTCCACTACACCGCCCCACTCGTGCCCGGGAACCACGGGGTAGCGGACCCCGGCGAAGTGCCCCTCGAGCACCTTCGCGTCGGTGGCGCAGACCGCCGTGGCCAGGACGCGCACGCGCGCCTCGCCCGCCCCCGGGGGCGGCGCGTCCGGATAGTCCCCCACGCGCCAGCGCCCCGGCTCAGGCACCCACGCCGCGATCACCGCCCGTCCTCGTCCCACGGATGCATGAGCACCTCGAGGGCCCCGTCGCGCCGCTCCTGGAAGGTGGCGACCGCCTCCGCGGCGCGGCTGAGGGGGAAGCGGTGCGTGATCAGGCGCCCGACGGGCACGCGCCCGTCGAGCACGAGAGGCACCACCTCCTCGAGGGTCGAGCGGTTGGCGCGCACTCCCGCCAGGTCGATCTCCTCGAGCACGATGCGCTGCATGGGGAAGGCCACCTCGTCGTGCGGCACGGCGGTGAACACCACGCGCCCACCTTTGCGCACGAGGTCCACGCACTGGCGGATCGCCTCGGCCGTGCCGGCGCAGTCGATCGCCACCTCCGGGCCGCGGCCGTCGGTGGCCGCACGCACCTGGGCGACGGTGTCTCCGGCCGCGCGGTCGATCGTCTCGAACCCGAGGCGGCGCGCCACCGCCAGGCGCTCGCCGCCGCCCACGACGACCACCCTCCCCGCGCCGAGGGCGCGCGCGCAGTATGCCGTGAGGAGCCCGACCGGCCCGGGCCCGAGCACCACTGCCGTGTCGCCCGCGTTGACCTGGGCCCGCTTGGCCGTCCAGAGGGCAATCGAAGCCGGGTCGAGCACGGCGCCCTCGTCGAAGCCGATGGCGTCCGGCAGGTGCACGACGGAGCGGATGGAGTGCACGACATACTGCGCGTAGCAGCCCTGGGTCGTGTGGCCGTACTGGCGATGCACGCGCGGGTCGCCGTAGCGGTCGCACAGGTTGTAGCGGCCGATCCGGCACATGCGGCAGTAGCCGCAGCCGGCGTGCGAGGTGCCGGCCACCCGGTCCCCCGCGGCCCAGCCGAAGACGTCCGCCCCCGGCCCGGTCTCGACCACGACCCCCGCCCACTCGTGCCCCATGATGAACGGGAACGCCGGGGGCCAGCGCCCGGGATGGCGCCCCTCGAGGATGTGGATGTCCGTGCCGCAGACGGCGATGGACTCTACGCGGCAGAGCACCTCGTTCGGCCCGGGGCGCGGATCCGCCACGGTCTCCAGCGCAAGCACGCGCGGCTCGCGCAACACTGCCGCTTGCACCGCTTGAGGCCCCCCTCCCCCCGGCCCTAGTCCACCCAGGCGACGACCCGGCAGATCGACGCCTCACCCCGGATGAACCGCCAGGGGAAGGCACCCGCCGTGACGCGCCGACCGGCCACCTCTGCGATGCCCTCGCCCAGGCACTCCACCAGGAGCTTCTGGTGGGCGGCCACCTGCTTGTGGGAGTACAGCAGGCGCTCGGCCGGGTACTCGCTCTCGAGAGGGCGGCCGTGGATCTGCGCGAACTCCGCCACCTGGTCGGGGCGCATGTCGCGGATCGCCGTGTTGAGGGGATGCTCCCAGGCCGGCGTATCGGTGCCGATCCACTCCACCTCGCGCTCCAGGAGCCAGTCGACCAGCGCGTGCGAGGGGCCCGGATGGGCCGCGAAGTAGGTGGTCTCGTTCGCCTCCGGACCGCACCAGGCGTAGCGGTGCCAGCCGGTGTGGACGATCAGGCGGTCGTGCGGCCGGAGCGGCTCCGGCAGGCGGCGCTCGAGGATCTCGGGCGTGATCACGCCGTGACGGCCAACGTCCCTGGACACGTCCACGACCAGGCACGTGCCGCACAGCATGTCCAGGGGGATCTGGAAGAGGTCCCAGCCCCCGGGGTCGAGGTGCAGGGGGGCGTCCAGGTGGGTGCCCGTGTGCATGGCCGTCTTGACGATCAGGGAGTTCAGGCCCTCGCGCGGGTGGCGGTGGAAGGCCTCCGCCTGAGGGTTGGGAAAGTACGGCCAGGACGGGGTCTCGACGCTCCACGGCAGGGTAAGGTCGACCATCTTGGACATCGTGGGCTTCCTCCTTGTGCTCGGGCTCGGGATGCGTGGCCCCTAGGGTCCAGCGGGCGGCGCGGTGGAGGCCCGCACCTCCAGGCTCACGGGGAGCACCGTCTCCCCGTCGAGGTCGCGGTCGAGGAGGCGGCGCACGGCGCGCCTGCCGATCTCCTCCGCGGCCACGACCACCGTCGTAAGGGCCGGCCGGCAGTAGCGGGCGAGGAGCACGTCGTCGAAGCCGACGATGGAGAGCTCTTCGGGCGCCCGCACGCCGAGCTCGTACGCCCGCTCCAGGAGGCCGACGGCCGTGAGGTCGTTGACCGCCACCACGGCCGTGGGCCGGCGCTCCGGGGGCAGGGCGAACAGGTCGTCGGCGGCGCGAGCCCCCTCCTCGGAGGTGAAGCCGCCCAGCTGCACCCAGGCCGTGTCGACGCTCAGGCCGTGCGCCGCCATGCCCTCGAGGTAGCCCTCGTGGCGGTCGTAGGCGGTCGAGAAGTCGGCGTTTCCAGCCAGGTGCGCGATGCGCCGGTGGCCCAGCGCCACGAGGTGGTCCACGGCCTGGCGCGAGCCGGCCACGTCGTCGGAGCGAACCGTGGCGTAGGGTCCCTCGTCGCTGCGCCGGTTGACGAGGACGAAGGGGGTGCCGTGCGCCGAGACCTGGCCGAGGAAGGGGTCGGCGCGGCGGGCCGTGGCGATGAGCAGGCCGTCCATCTCCGACGCGTGCCGCGCCCAGCGCTCCAGGCCGCCCTCGTCCGTGAGGACGAGGACGTAGCCCTCGCGCTCCGCCTCCTGCGCGGCGCCCCGGAACATGCGCGCGAAGAACGGGTCGGAGACGTTGGGCACGGCGAGGCCCAGCATGTACGAGCGGCGGGTGCGAAGCGCCCGGGCGAACCGGCTGGGCTCGTAGCCCAGGCTCTGGGAGGCGGCGAGGATGCGCCGGCGCACGTCCTCTGACACCTGGAAGGCGGGCTGCTCGTTGAGCACGCGCGACACGGTCGACGGGTTGACGCCGGCACGTGCCGCCACGTCCCGGATCGTCGCCCGCACGCGCCCGTCCGGCTCGCCGGTCGGTAGCGGCGCGCCGGTCTGGCCGTCGCCCGCGGCGCTCATGCCGGCCTCGCGGCGCCGCCAAGGTAGAGCTCGCCGATCTCCGGATGGCGGAGAATCTCCTCGGCCTGGCCGCTCAGGCGCACCGTCCCGTTCTCCATCACGACGCCGTGGTGGGAGGCGGCGAGGCCGGAGCGGGCGTTCTGCTCCACCAGAAGGACGGTGCGGCCCGCGCCGTGCATCGCCCGGATCGAGTCGAACACCGTGCGCATGGTGCGCGGGTCGAGCCCCATGGACGGCTCGTCGAGCAGGATGAGGCGTGGGTCGAGCATCAGGCTGCGGGCGAACTCCACGAGCTTCTGCTGGCCGCCGGAGAGGTTGCCCGCGCGGTCCCTCGCGCGCTCGCGCACGATCGGGAAGAGCTCCGTCACCTCCGCCAGCCGCCGCTCGAGCAGCGTGCGGTCCCGCAGCGTGTAGCCGCCCAGCCGGACGTTCTCCATCACCGTCATCTGCGGGAAGAGGCTGCGCTCCTGGGAGACGTGGACCACCCCCTGGGCCAGGACGCGCGCCGGGCTCAAGCCGGTGATGTCCCGGCCCGCGAGAACGAGGCGGCCGCGCCTGGGGCGCAAGAGGCCACTCACCACCTTGAGCACCGTCGACTTGCCGGCGCCGTTGGGCCCGATCACGCAGGTGATCGCGCCGGCCTCGACCGTGAGGTCGACGCCCTTGAGCACGTCACCGCCGCCGTAGCCCGCCGTCACGCCCTCGAGTACGAGCATCGCCTCACTCCCCCAGGTAGGCTTCGAGCACTGCCGGATCGCGCCGCACGTCGTCAGGCGCGCCTTGGGCGATGACCGCGCCCCGGTGCATGACCACGACGTGCTGGCAGATGTCCATGACGAAGCCCATGTTGTGCTCGACCACCAGGAACGTGACCCCCTGCCCGTTCAGGACGCGGATGTGCTCGGCGATGGCGCGGAGCATGGTGGGGTTTACACCGCCGCCCGGCTCGTCCAGGAGGAGCACCCGCGGCTCGGCCATGAGCACACAGGCGATCTCGAGCAGGCGGCGCTGGCCGAAGGAGAGGTTGCCGGCGGGCTCGTCCCTGAGCGCCTCGAGGCCGACGAAGCGCAGGCGCTCCTCGGCCCGCTCGCGCTCGGAGGCGGACGAGGCGCCCGACCACAGGCCCCGCAGCCCCGCGCGCCGCACGGGCACGTGCAGGTTCTCGAACACGGTCAGGCGCGGAAACACGCGCACCATCTGGAAGGTGCGCCCCAGGCCGAG
>JAKASY010000021.1 GCA_021817625.1 Bacillota bacterium
CGCCAGGCCGCCAAGAGAGTCGACCAGAGGTGCGAGGTCGATCGGCCGCATGGGCGTCCCGCCCCCGAGCGCGAAGACGATGAGTCTTCCGGGTCCTCCCGAGACAGGGGAAGCGAGCGGGTGCTCTCTGAGCACTCAGGTCCGGTGGTACCGCGGGCGAATTGCCCGCCCGGCGCTACCGGGCCTTTTTGCGTCCGGACGAAGCCGCGACGGCGGACAGACAGGGGGGCGGCTCGGATGGGAGAGACGATGGGCGCGGCGGGTGCGGCGCGACCGCGTCTGGCCGTCGTGGGCGCGGGCCACCTGGCCGACGCTCTCGTGCACGGCTGGCTCGGCGCCGGCATCGACCCGGCGCGGGTGGCCGTGAACAACCGCTGCCGCGACGACCGGCTGGCCACCTTCCGCGCCCTTGGCGTGCGCGCGGAGCGCGACAAGGCGAGCGCCCTCGCGTTCGCGGACGTCGTCGTGCTCGCGGTCAAGCCGCAGGACTGCGCGCAGGCGCTCGCGGAGTGCGCGACCGTGTGGCCGGAGGGCGCGCTCCTGCTCTCGCTCGTGGCGGGCGTGGACACGGCGCGTCTGGCCGGCGCGCTCCGGCGCGAGTGCGAGATCGTGCGGGCGATGCCGAACACGGCAAGCGCCGTGGGCGAGTCGGCGACCGCGGCCTTCGCGCGCGGCGCGTCCGAGCCCAGCCGCGCCCTCGCCGGCTTCCTGCTGGGCGTCGTCGGCCATGTGGTGTGGCTGGAGCGGGAGGAGGACATGGACGCGGTCACGGCCCTGTCGGGCAGCGGCCCGGCCTACGTGTACCTCCTGGTCGAGGCGATGGTCGACGCGGGCGTGGCGGAAGGGCTCGATCCGGCCACGGCGCGCAGCCTCGCCGTCCAGACGGTGTTCGGCGCGGCCCACCACCTGCGCACCACGGGCGAGGACGCGGCGGAGCTGCGCGAGCGCGTGACCTCGCCGGGAGGCACGACGGCCGCCGCCCTGGCCGTGCTCGAGCGGCGCGGCTTCCGGCCGACGATGGCCGAGGCCGTGCAGAGCGCCGCGCGCCGCAGCCGCCAGCTCGGCCGCAGCTGACGGCGAGCGGCGGGCGCCCCCCTCGCGAGGCGCTTTACGTCGCATGGTACATTGTGGGGTAGAGCAAGACGGTCGGGCGCGGCATGGGCCGCGTCCGGCCCGGCGCGAGGAGGAACCGCGTGGACCTGAGACCGCTTGCCCTGCCCGATCCCGATCCGTGGATGGCCGCCCTTGCGGCGCGCGAGCCCTGGCTGGTCGAGCGCCTGCCGTACGGCGACCCGGACGCGGCCGAGCGGGCCGCCCTCGACCGCTACGATCCGGCCCTGCGACCCGCTCTCGTAGCCGCGCTCGAGGCGCAGGCGGAGGCGATCGGCGCCTCCGCGGCGTCGCGCGCCGCGATCGCGCGCCTGCGCGACCCCCGGGCGCTGGTCGTGGTCACCGGCCAGCAGGCCGGCGCCCTCGTCGGCCCCAACTTCACGATCCTCAAGGCCGCCGGCGCGGTGGCCCACGCACGCCGCGCCGAGGCCCGCCTCGGTCGACCCGTGGTAGCGGTGTTTTGGGTGGCGACCGAGGACTCCGACGTGGGCGAGATCCAGCGCGCGCGCCTGCCGCTGCCGGGCGGCGGCGTGCGCGACTTCCACCTGTTCCAGCCGGTGCCGAGCGGGCGCCGGCCGGTCGGGCCGATCGAGGCCGGGGCGGAGCTTCGCCGCCTGATCGGCGAGATCCGCGAGAGCCCCGCCATGCCGGGTGCGCACCGCGAGGCAGTGCTCGAGCTGTGCGAGAGCCTGGCGGAGCGGCACACGACCGTCGGGGGCCACTTCCTGGCGCTCATGGCGCGCCTGTTCGCGGACACGCCGCTCGTCTTCCTCGACCCGATGGACCCGGCCCTGCGCCGCATCGCGGCGCCGGTCCTCGTGGGCGCCCTGGCGGACCCGGGTCGCTCGGCGCGGGCGGCGACGGCTGGCGCCGAGGCGCTGTCGCGCGCCGGGCGCGAGGTGCCCGTGCCGTGGCAGGAGGGGGAGACGGGCGTCTTCGCCATCCTGGACGGCGAGCGCCACATGCTCGAGGTGCGGGGCGAGGATCTCGAGCCCCGCGGCCGGCCCGGCGAGCGCGCGCCCATGAGCGCGTGGGCCGAGCGCGCACGCGAGCGCCCGGAGGCGTTCTCGACCGGCGTGCACCTGAGGCCCGTGCTGCAGGGCGCGCTCCTGCCGGTGCTCGGAGCGATCCTCGGGCCGGGCGAGCTGCGCTACCACGCGCAACTGCACGAGCTGTTCGAGGCCTTCGAGGTGCCGCTGCCGCTCGTGTGGGCGCGGCCCCGGGCCGTTCTCGTCGGGGGCACGCAGCGCCGCCTGCTCGAGCGGCTGGAGCTGAGCGTGGAGGACGTGCTCGCCGGCTGGCAGGAGCGCCTCAAGGCGGTATTGGCTGAGCGTGACACGATCGGCATCGGCGCCGCCTTTGATCACTTCGAGAACCGGCTCGTTGAGGCGCACGGGGAGGTCATGGCGCGCGTCGGCGGCCTGGCCCGCGACCTCCCGGGCCTCGGGGAGAAGAACCTGAAGCGCCTGCGGGATGAGACGGCCTGGCTCAGGGCCAAGGTGGAGCAGGCGCACCGCCAGGGCAACGAGACGCTGATCCGCCAGTACCACACCCTGGGTGAGCACCTCGCGCCCGAGCACATGCCCCAGGACCGCTGGCTGACCGCCGTCGCCTTCCTCGCCCAGTACGGCCTGGGACTTGGCGCGGCGATGGCCGACGACGACGGTCTTTGCGCGCCCGGCGTCCTGGCCGCGAGCGTCGTGGACGAGGCCCACGTGGCCGCTTCGTAGGAGGGGCAGCGTTGTCGGACGTCGTCCTCGTGCACGGCACGACGCAGGGTCCGGCCGGCTTCGAGCGGCTCGCGGCGGCGCTCAGGGCGCGCGGCCACCGCGCCTGGCCCGTCGACCTCGCCGGCGATCCCGAGCGCGACGAGGCGGCCTACGGCAAAGCCGCGCTGGCACAGCTGCCGCCCGGCCTGGAGGTGGCCGCCGCCGTGGCGCACTCGGGCTCCGGCCTTGTCCTGCCCGCCATCGCGCGGGCGGTCGGGGCGCACCGGCAGATCTGGCTCGCGGCCTACGTGCCGGACGGGCGCCGCAGCCTGGCCAACGAGGCGGCCGAGGCCGGGGAGGGCCTGTTCGCGCCCGAGTGGATGGGCGAGGACCCGACCGCCGATCCCGTGGCAGCCGCCTACTTCCTTTTCCACGACTGCCCGCTCGAAACCGTGCGCTGGGCGCTCGCCACGCTCCGGCGCTTCGTGTCCGCACGCCTCTACCGCTCGGTCGTGGCACCCGAGACCGCAATCCCCTCCACCTACATTGCCGCCTCGCTGGACCGCACCGTGCGCCCGACCTGGCAGCGGCGTGAGCCGGGCTGGCGGGTGGGAGCGCAGGTGGTGGAGGTCGAGGCGGGCCACTGCCCGCACGTCTCCCGTCCGGAGGTGACGGCAACGCTCATCGCCCGGGCCATCGAGGCCCGGCGCTAGCCCAGGGTCGCCGGGCTCGCGGCCTCTCCCAGGTCGCCCGCGGCGGCGAGAAGCGCCGGCAGCCCGGAGAGGTCGCGTATACGGTCGCCGCGGTCCGGCGTGTGCTCGTCCCGGTCCACCACCCAGCCGTGCGCGAACCCGAGGGAAAGGGCGCCGTCGATGTTCTCCGGCCGGTCGTCGGCGAACGCCGCCTCGTCCGGCGCCACGCCCGCGCGCTCAAGCGCGAGGGCGAACACGCCCGCGCCCGGCTTCATCACGCCGACGTCGCTCGAGAGCGTGATCGTGTCGAACAGCGGCGCGAGGTCGAGGCGCACCAGGAGGGCGCGCAGCGACGGCGGCGCGTTCGAGATCACGCCCGTGCAGAGGCCCAGCGCCCGCACGGCGCGCACCGCGGGGGCGGCGTCGGCGAACGCCTGGGCGGTGGCGATGTAGTAGCAGGTGTCGCGCAGGTAGCGCCAGTCGACGCCTGGCACGCCGAGGGCGCGCACGACCACCTCGAGGTGGCCCTGGGCGTGGCGCTCCTCCGCCGCGTAGTCGCGCAGGAGATCCTGGTGGGGGCGGGCGTCGAGCCAGCGCTGGCCGGCGGCGACGGCGCCGCGCACGCGCTCCTCCTCCACCTCGAGGGCGAGGCCGCGCAGGGCTCGCACCAGCCGGTCGCGCCAGGGCGGGATGTGCACGAGCACCTCGCCGGCGTCGAAGAACATCGTGCGGATCACGCGCGCATCCCCCCGCTTTCGTTCAGGCTACCACAGCGTGCCAGCGGCGCGGGGGCGCGAGCGTCGATGTGCCATACTGAGCGCGATGCCGTCCCGAGGGCGGACGGCCGAGGAGGCGACCGCCGTGGCCGACGTGCCGCGCATCCTGGTGCTGAGCGGCCCGAACCTGAACCTCTTGGGCGAGCGCGAGCCGTCGGTCTACGGCACGGCCAGCCTGGAGGACATCCATCGCGCCCTTCGCGCCCGGGCGGGGGCGCTCGGCGTCGAGGTCGACCTGCGCCAGCACAGCGGCGAGGGCGAGATGATCGACGCCCTGCACGGCGTGCGCAAGGGCGCGGCCGGGGTGGTCCTCAACCCCGGCGCGTACGCGCACACCAGCTACGCGCTCAGGGACGCGGTGGCGGCGATCGCCCTGCCCGTCATCGAGGTCCACCTGTCGAACGTGTTCGCGCGCGAGGCGTTTCGCCACAAGAGCGTGATCGCCCCGGTCTGCTGGGGCACGATCAGCGGCCTCGGCCCGTATGGCTACGAGCTCGCGCTCGAGGCCCTCGCGCGTCGCGCGCACGCCTCGTAGCTTGCGCCGCGCCGTCGTCCGCGCGGCCGCCGCGCTCGTCGCCCTGGCCCTCGCCGTGTGGCTCGCCGACGCGCTCAGCCTGGCCGGCCTCCTCGCCCCCGCGACCGCGGCCCCGGTGCACCCGGTGAGCGCGCTCGCGTTCGCGCCCGGGGCGCGGGTGCCGCGGGCCCGCCACGTTTTCCTGATCATCATGGAGAATCGCAGCGCGAGCGCGATCCTCCACGGCACGGACGACCCCTACCTGCGGTCGCTCGCGCGGCGCTACGTCACGGCCACGGCGTACGACGCCACCGCGCACCCGAGCCTGCCGAACTACCTCGCGCTCTTCGCCGGGAGCACGTTCGGCATCCGCTCGGACTACGCGCCGCCGACGCTTCGCGCGAGAAACCTCGTGGACGCCCTCGCGGCGGCCCGCCGGAGCTTCGGCGCGTACATGGAGGGGCTGCCGGCGCCGGGATGGCTTGGCGCGCTCTACCTCCCGGGTCTCTACGCGGGCCGCCACGACCCCTTCCGCTACTTCACCGACATCCGCCGCAGCGCCGCCCGGCGCGGCCGCATCCAGCCCCTCTCGGCGCTCTGGCCGGCCCTGCGCGACGGACGCGCGCCGTCGCTCGTGTGGATCACGCCGAACCTCTGCCACGACATGCACTCGTGCCCCACCCTCACGGGCGACGCCTGGCTGCGCCTGGTGGTGCCGCGCATCCTCGCCTCGAGCGCGTGGCGCCGGGGAGGCATCCTGTTCATCGTCTGGGACGAGGGCGTCGGCACCTCGCCGGGCGGCCCGGGACGGGGCGGCCGGGTCGCGCTGTACGTGATCGCCCCGGGCCTCAGGCCCGGCGCGCGGCTCACGGCGCCGAGCGACCACTATGGCCTCCTGCACACGATCGAGGCGGCGCTCGGCGCGCGCTGCGTCGGCCAGAGCTGCGCCGCCCCGACGCTCGACCTGCGCTCGGTGGCTGAGGCCGCGGCCGCGGCGGGCGCCTGACCGGGGTCCCCGGTCCGGGCCGCCCATGGTAGCCTTACAGGCATACGGACAGGGCCGGCCGGCGGAGGGGGACGGGCGTACGCTTTGGATCCGGGGCGGCATGGTCGTCGACGGCTCGGGCCCGCGGCGGCGCGCCGACGTGCTCGTGGCGGACGGACGCGTGGCCGACGTGGTCGAGGGCGGCCTCGCCGCGGCGCCGGCGGGGGCTGAGCCGCTCGAGGCCGAAGGGCACCTCGTGACGCCCGGGTTTTGCGACATGCACAGCCACGACGACGTCGCCTGCGCGGACGCCGCGGTGTACGAGGCGAAGGTGCGCCAGGGCGTGACGACGGTGGCGGTCGCCATGGACGGCCTGGGGTACGCGCCGCTTCCCGAGGCGCACCGGGCGGCGCTCGAGCGCTACTGGCGGCCCGTGGACGGCGAGGCCGGCGACCTCGCGGCCGAGTCGCTCGGCGCGTACGTCGAGGCCCTCTCCGGCCGCATCGGGCCGAACGTCGTGCTCGGGGTGCCGCACGGCAACGTGCGCGTGGCGGCGGCCGGCTTCGCCCTGCGCCCCCTGGACGAGGCGGCGCTCGGGAGGGCCGAGAGGCTCGCGGCCGAAAGCGCGTCCGTCGGCGTGTACGGCCTCTCCACGGGCCTCGGCTACGCGCCGGCGGTGGCCGCGGACCGGCGCGAGCTCTCGCGCGTCGGCCGCGCCGTCGCGGCGGCGGGCGGGCGGCGCTACGTCACGCACATGCGCGACTACGGGCGGGCGATATTCGCCGCCCTCGACGAGGCGGCCGCGGTGGCGCGGGACAGCGGCCTCGCGCTGCACGTCTCGCACCTGCACCTCTCCCACCCGGACGTGCTCGGCCGCGGCGAGGAGCTGCTCGAGCGCCTGGCCGCCCTGGCGGCCCAGGGCCTCGAGGTGTCGTGGGACACCTACCCGTACGGCGCCGGCTCGAGCATCCTCTACTCGTACCTGCCCGAGTGGGCGGCGGACGGCGGCCCCGACCACCTCCTGCGCCGCCTGGGCGACGACGCGGAGGTCGCCCGCCTGGAGGCCGCGACGCCGCCGCCGGGCCACGGCTGGCAGGCGGTCGTGGTGGCCTCGAGCGCGAGCGGCCGCTTCGTCGGTGAGTCCGTGGCCGACGTGGCGCGCCGCCTGGACACGACGCCGCTGCGCGCGGTCGCCCGCCTGCTCGTGGCCGAGGAGCTCAACGTGGCCGCCATCGTGCACCAGACGCTGGAGGCCGACGACATCCTGATCGCCGAGGCGGACGGGTGCGTCGTGGGGTCCGACGGCCTGCCATACGGGCAGCGCCGCCACCCGCGCTACAGCGGGGCGTTCGCCGCCTACTACCGGCGCCACGTGCTTGATCGGCGCGCGCTCAGCGCCGAGGAGGCGGTGCGGCGGATGGCCGTGCGGCCGGCCGAGCTTCTGGGCGTCGGCACTCGGGGCCCGCTGCGTGGCGCGCCTGCCGACATCGCGATCTGGCTGCCCGACGGCCTGCGCGACGAGGCCACGTTCGAGGTGCCGCGACGCATGGCGCAGGGCGTGCGCCACGTGCTGGTGAATGGCAGGCCCGTCCTGCGCGACGGGGTCTTCGACCCGGACGCGCGGCCGGGAGCGGTCCTGCGCCCGGGCGGGTAGGCCCGCATCGGACGGGCGCTCGGAGGATATCGAGGAGGAGTCGCAGCTGAACGACGTGGTGATCGTGTCCGCCGTGCGCACGCCGATCGGGCGCTACGGGGGCGGCCTGCGGGACGTCCGGCCGGACGACCTGGCGGCGCTTGTGGTGGGGGAGGCCCTGCGCCGCGCCCGCGTGGAGGGCGCGGCCGTGGACGAGGTGTACATGGGCGCCGCCAACCAGGCGGGGGAGGACAACCGCAACGTGGCGCGCATGGCCCTCCTGCTCGCCGGCCTGCCGCCCAGCGTGCCGGGCGCCACCGTGAACCGCCTGTGCGCCTCGAGCCTGGAGGCCGCGGCCGAGGCCTACCGGCTCATCGCGACCGGCGAGGGCGAGGTCGCGGTGGCAGGCGGCGTCGAGTCGATGACGCGCGCCCCCCTGGTGATGGCCAAGCCCGACAACGCCTTCGGGCGTGGCGACCGCACGCTCTACGACACGACGATCGGCTGGCGCTTCACGAACCCCCGCCTGGCGGCCATGTATCCGCCCTACAGCATGGGCGAGACGGCCGAGAATGTGGCGGAGCGCTTCGGCGTGGCGCGCGAGCGCCAGGACGCCTTCGCCCTCGAGAGCCACCGGCGCGCCCTGGCCGCGTGGGAGGCTGGCCGCTTCGACGCCGAGGTGGTGCCCGTGGAGCGGCCGTCGGACCCGCCCTTCGCGCGCGACGAGGGGCCGCGCCCGGACACCTCGCTCGAGCGCCTGGCCCGCCTTCGCCCCGTGTTCCGCGCCGGCGGCACGGTCACCGCCGGCAACAGCTCGTCCGTGAACGACGGCGCCGCGGCGCTCGTGCTCATGTCGGCGGCGCGCGCCCGCGCCGAGGGGCGCGAGCCCCTGGCGACGGTGCGGGGCGCCGCGGCCGCCGGCATCGACCCGGCGATCATGGGCGTCGCGCCGATCGACGCGGTGCGCAAGCTGCTCGGACGCCTCGGCTGGGGCGTCGAGGACCTCGCGCGCGTCGAGCTCAACGAGGCGTTCGCCGCCCAGGCCCTGCCGGTGATCGACGCCCTCGGCCTCGACCCGGAGCGCACGAACGTGAACGGCGGCGCCATCGCCATCGGCCACCCGCTCGGGGCGAGCGGGGCGCGCATCCTCACGACCCTCGTGCACGCCCTCAGGCAGGCCGGCGGCGGACGCGGCGTGGCGACGATGTGCGTCGGCGTCGGCCAGGGACAGGCGCTCGCGGTCGAGGCCTGAGGGCGACCGGTCGCGCCATGTAGCAGGAGGCGGCGCGCATGGGGCAGAATGGTGGCGCGGAGCGCACGCCTATCGTCGCATACGGCGTCCGCCGCCTGCGGACGCGAGGAGGTTAAGCATGGCCGCCGTCTCTGCACAACACGTGTACAAGAACTTCGGCAAGAATGAGATAGTCAAGGACTTCAACCTGCAGATCGAGGACCACGAGTTCCTCGTCCTGGTCGGTCCGTCGGGCTGCGGCAAGACCACGACGCTGCGCATGGTCGCGGGCCTCGAGGAGGTCACGGCCGGCGACCTGTACATCGGCGAGCGGCGGGTGAACGACCTGCCGCCGCAGGACCGCGACGTGGCGATGGTGTTCCAGAACTACGCCCTCTACCCGCACATGCGCGTGTACGACAACCTGGCCTTCCCCTTGCGCATGCACCGCACGCCGCGGGCCGAGATCGACCGGCGCGTGCGCGACGCGGCACGCATGCTTGGCCTCGACCAGCTCCTGCACCGCTACCCGCGCGAGCTGTCCGGCGGCCAGCGCCAGCGCGTCGCCCTGGGCCGGGCGATCGTGCGCGACCCGCTCGTCTACCTGATGGACGAGCCCCTGTCGAACCTCGACGCCAAGCTGCGCGTGCAGACCCGCGCGGAGCTCAAGCGTCTGCACGGCACCCTCAAGGTGACGACGATCTACGTGACGCACGACCAGGTCGAGGCGATGACGATGGGCGACCGCCTCGTCGTCATGAACCTCGGCATCGTCCAGCAGGTGGGCGCGCCGCACGACATCTACCGGGCGCCGGCCAACGTCTTCGTGGCCGCGTTCATCGGCTCTCCGGCCATGAACCTGGTGCACGGCCATCTCGCCAAGGACGGCGCCGGCCTGACCTTCCAGGGACGCGGCTGGAGCCTGGTCGTGCCGCCCGAGCACGCGGCGGCGTTCGGCAAGGCCAGCACCGGCGAGGCGATCCTCGGCATCCGGCCCGAGAGCCTGATCGTCGACGAGGAGGGCAGGCAGCCGAGCGTGCCAGGCATGGTCGAGGCGGGCGTCGACCTGGTGGAGCCGCTCGGCTCGGAGACGCTCCTGCACCTCACGCTGGGCGAGGACGAGATCGTGGCCAAGGTTGGTGCCAACACGGGCGTGGACGCAGGTCAGCGCGTGCGCCTGCGCCTGGCGGGAGCGGGCGTGCACCTGTTCGACGCGGCGACCGAGCAGGCGGTCGCCTAGGCGCGGCTCAGGCGGCGGCAAGGGCCCGGGAGCGCGGCGGCGCCCCGGGCCCTTTCATGGTAGGCTGGACCTATCGCGAAGCTGCGCCGCGTCGTCGGCGTCGGGAGGGATTGCGGTGGCGAACTCTGGCCAGGCGGCGACAGGCGGGCCGGCCGCCGGGACGACGTGCGAGGCGGTCCTCGTCGTGCCGGGCGCGGCCCACAGCGCGACCCTGGGCACCACCGAGGTGTGGGCGCCGGGCAGGGGCGAGATCCAGCTCCGCGTGCTCGAGGTGGGCGTGTGCGGCACCGACGCGGAGATCGACGCCGGACTGTACGGCGAGGCCATGCCGGGCAGAGAGCGGCTGGTGCTCGGGCACGAGTGCCTGGCCGAGGTCAGCGCGGTGGGCGAGGGGGAGATCGGAA
>JAKASY010000022.1 GCA_021817625.1 Bacillota bacterium
CGTGCTCGCCCGCTACCCCCACGAGCTGTCCGGCGGCATGAAGCAGCGCGCGGCCATCGCCCTGGCGCTCGCCCTCAGACCTCGTCTGGTCATCATGGACGAGCCCACGACCGCCCTCGACGTCGTCGTGCAGCGCCAGATCATCGAGAACCTCAAGGCACTGCGGGGAGAGCAGGCGTTCGCCATGCTGTTCGTCAGCCACGACCTCGGGCTGATCCTGGAGCTGTGCGACCGGGTCGTGGTCATGTACGCGGGCCAGGTGGTGGAGACCGACACCTCGGTCCACATGCTCACGGGCGCGCACCACCCCTACACGCGCGCCCTGCTCGAGGCTCTGCCCGATCCCGAGAACCCGACCGCCGGCTACACGGGCATCCCGGGCACGCCGCCGGAGCTTCGCAACATCCCAAGCGCCTGCATGTTCGCGCCGCGCTGCTCCCTGAGGCGCGACGTGTGCCTCACGTCGCCGCCACCGCTCGAGCGCTTTGGCGACCTCGAGCTGCGCTGCGTCGTGACCCGGGAGGAGGTGCGCGATGTCGTCGGCACCGGTGCTTGACGTGAGCGGCGTGACCCGGGTGTTTCGCGGCGCGCGCGGCGCCCAGGTCGTGGCCGTGCGCAACGTGTCGTTCCGGCTCGAGGCGGGCGAGGTGCTGGCGCTGGTGGGCGAGAGCGGCAGCGGCAAGACCACGATCGGCCGCATCGTCACCGGCGTCGACCGCGCGACCGAGGGCACGGTGACGCTGGTCGGGGCGCCCGAGCACCCGACCGCGGCCGACCGGCGCCGGGTGCAGATGGTCTTCCAGGACCCCTACGCCGCCCTGAACCCGTTCAACACCGTCGCCTATGCGATCTCCCGCCCGCTCATCAACTACCAAGGCCTTACCGGCGCCCAGGCACGGGAGCGGGCGGCGGAGATCCTCAAGACCGTCCAGCTGACCCCGCCCGAGGAGTTCCTCGACAAGCGCCCGCACCAGCTGTCGGGCGGCCAGCGCCAGCGCGTGGTCGTCGCCAGGGCGCTGGCCGCCGGTCCCGACATCGTGGTCGCCGACGAGCCGGTGTCGATGCTCGACGTGTCCATCCGCGCCGACATCCTCCAGCTCCTGCGCCGACTCCTGGACGAGCGCCGGGTCGTGGCGATGCTGTACATCACCCACGACCTCCTGAGCGCCCGTATTCTGGCGAGCCGCATCCTCGTTCTCTACCGCGGCCATCTGGTGGAGGCGGGCACGACGGCCGAGATCCTCGCCCGCCCGGCCCACCCGTACACCCAGATGCTCTGGGCCGCCATTCCCAACCCACGTCGCGCGGCGCGAGGCGAAGAGGCGCCCGTGCCGGCCGCCACCGCGGGCGACGCGCCGCCCGCGGGCTGCCCGTTCGCGCCGCGCTGCCCGCTCGTGATCGACCGCTGCTGGCAGGAGACCCCGGACCTGCTGCCCATGGCCCAGGGCCGCAGCGTCGCCTGCCACGTCGTGGCCCAGGCCGCCGTCGGCGCCTGACGAGCGCCCGGCCCCGATCCGAAGCCGTGTCTCAAGGAGGCCTTTCGATGAGCGCCCCAGAGGAGTTCCTGTGGGGGGTTGCCACCTCGTCGTACCAGATCGAGGGCTATCCCCTCGCCGACGGCGGCGGCGCCTGCATCTGGCATGAGTTCGCCCACACCCTGGGCAACACGGACGCCGGCGACACGGGCGACCTGGCCTGCGACCACTACCACCGCTATCGCGAGGACGTGGCGCTCATGCGGCAGCTGGGCGTCGGCGCCTACCGCCTGTCCATCCGTTGGCCGAGGGTCCTTCCCGTCGGCATCGGCGCCGCCAACGAGGCAGGCTGGGCGTTCTACGACCGCCTCCTCGACGAGCTCCTGCAGAGCGGGATCGAGCCCTTCGTCACGCTCTACCACTGGGATCTCCCCGTCGCCCTGCAGGACCGGGGCGGCTGGCTCAGCCCGGACATGCCCGCCTGGTTTGCCGACTACGCCGGCCAGGTGGCGCGACGCCTGGGCGACCGCGCGGTGCACATCATCACCTTGAACGAGCCGTGGGTTACGGCCGGCGGCGGCTACCTCCAGGGCGGCGCCGCGCCCGGGATGAGGAACGCGTTCGCGGCGATGCGCGCCGTGCACGGCCAGCTCCTGGCGCACGAGGCCGCCTACGCGGCTGTCAAGGCGGAGAGGCCGGGGGCCCGTGTCGGCATCACCCTCTCGAACGACTTCCACCGACCGGAGAGCGAGCGGGCGGAGGACCGCCAGGCTGCCGCGCGCGCCAACGCCCTGATCAGCTATCCGCTGTTTCTCGATCCCCTCCTCCTGGGCGCCTATCCGCCTGAGATCGCCGACCGGGTCGCCGCCCTGCTGGGTCCGTCCCGTCCCCTCCAGCGAGCGCGGGGGGAGGCCCCCGCCCTCGACTTCGTCGGCATGAACTACTACTTCACGGTGCGCGTTCAGGCTGACGGCGAGGCACTGTTCGGCTACCGCGCCGTCCACCATCCCGAGCTGCGCACCACCAGCATGGGCTGGCCGATCGACCCGGACGGCCTCTTCCAGCTTCTCATGGGCCTGCGCGAGCGCTACGACCCCCTGCCGGTGTACATCACCGAGAACGGCGCCGCCTTCGACGACGAGGTGGCGCCGGACGGCATCCATGACGCGGACCGCATCGCCTATCTCGACGACCACATCGCGAGCGTCCTCCGGGCCCGCGACAGCGGCGTCGACGTGCGCGGCTACTTCCTCTGGTCGCTGCTCGACAACTTCGAGTGGGCGAAGGGGTATGCCATGCGGTTCGGCATCGTGCACGTAGATCGCGAGAGCCTCGAGCGCACGGTCAAGGACAGCGGCTGGTGGTACGCGGACGTGTGCCGTGGCGCCCGCCGCCCCAGCCTTCGCTAGCGCTCGACGCGGGGAGGCATTGCCTTGGCAGGTCACCCTTCGCTTCCGCCCGGCTTCGTCTGGGGCGTAGCCGCGTCCGCCTACCAGATCGAGGGCGCGGCGCGCGAGGACGGTCGCGGCCGCTCCATCTGGGACGACTTCGCCCACGCGCCGGGCAATGTGGCGCGCGGCGAGAGCGGCGACGTCGCCTGCGACCACTACCATCGCTACCGCGACGACGTCGCTCTCATGGCCGACCTGGGCGTCGACGCCTACCGCTTCTCCATCGCCTGGCCGCGCGTCGAGCCGGACGGCGATGGGCGCGAGAACCCTGCGGGCCTCGACTTCTACCGCCGTCTCGTGGACGCCCTGCTGGAGCGCGGCATCACGCCCGTGCCGACGCTCTACCACTGGGACCTGCCGTCGGCGCTCGAGGCGAGGGGGGGCTGGCGCAGCCGCGACACCGCCGACCGGTTCGCGGCCTATGCCGAGCGGGTGGCGCGCGCGCTCGGCGACCGGGCCAGGATGTGGATCACCCACAACGAGCCCTGGTGCCAGGCTTACCTCGGCCACGAGACCGGGGTGCACGCGCCGGGGATGCGCGACCCGCGCGCCGCCTTCCAGGTCGCCCACCACCTCCTCCTCTCGCACGGGCTCGCATGCGACGCCATGAAGGCTGCCCGGCCCGACCTGGCGATCGGCGTCGCGCTCAACCCGGCGCCGTTCGACGCGCCGTCCGACAGCCCGAAGGACGCGGCGGCCGTCCGCCTGGCCGACGGGCTTCGCAACCGGTGGTACCTGGATCCCCTGGTGCACGGCCGCTACCCGGAGGACGTCGTCGAGGACCTGCGCACGACACTCGGCCTCGGGCCCTTCGACGGCGCGGACCTCGCCCAGATCGGTGGCCGGTGTGACTTCCTCGGCGTCAACTACTACAACCCCGTGCACGTGGCGCGGCCGGGACCGGGCGACAGCGGATTCCGCAGCCTTCCCCAGCGCCCACCTTTGACCGACATGGGCTGGGAGGTCGACCCCGACGGGCTCAGGCGGCTGCTGCGGCGCCTCGGGGCCGACTATCCCGGCGTGCCCTTGTACGTCACCGAGAACGGCGCAGCGTACCCGGACGCGGCCGGCGAGGACGGCCGCATCCACGACGAGGACCGCGTCCGCTACGTCGCCGAGCACGTGGCGTCGCTTCGCCAGGCCATCGCCGAAGGCACCGACGTGCGCGGCTACTTCTACTGGTCGCTCCTCGACAACTTCGAGTGGCAGCTCGGCTACGCCGTACGCTTCGGCCTGGTGGCCGTCGGGCCCGACCTCGGGCGCCAGCCGAAGGACAGCTACGAGGCGTACCGCCGCCTGATCGCCGGCGCCCGCGCCGGCGTTCCGGTCGCCTGAGCCCGGTCGCAGCGGCCGCGGTACAATTCGGGCAAGCGGCGCTGCGCAGCGAGCGCTGACGATCGATGGGGGCGGAGGTGCTGGGGCGTGAACCCGGGCGGGTGGGACCGCCGGGCCGAGGACGGGATCGGGCGCCCGAGAGTGATGGCCGCGGGCCTCGCGGCCGACCGCACGGACCTCCGGCCGGAGGACACCGCGTTCCTGGCCGAGGTTGTCGGTGCCCTGGCGCGTGATCCCTTCGCGCCCGCCGCACGGCTGGCGCGGGGCCTCTACGTCAGCCCCTCGCACCTCGCCCACCGCTTTCGCGCCGTGGCCGGCATCTCGCCCGGCGCCTTCGCCCTCGCCCTGCGCATGCAGGAGGCCAAGCGCCTTCTGATCGAAACCCGCCTGCCCGTCGTCGAGGTCGCGCTCGAGGTCGGCTACGACAGCCTGGGCACCTTCACGACACGCTTCGCCAGCCTCGTGGGCGCCAGCCCCGGGCGCTTCCGCGCCCGCCTGGACGCGCTCGAGGAGAGCCCCAGTCCGCCCATGCCGGGACCGGCGCCGGGCGAAGCCGCCGTGGTGGGGCGGCTCGAGGCGCCGGCCGGATTCCAGGGCGTCGCCTTCGTCGGCCTCTTCCCCTCGAACCTGCCCGCCGGGCGGCCCAGCGCGGGCGTCATCGCGCCCGTGCCTGGCCACTACCGCATCCGCCGCTGCGCGCCCGGCTGGTACCGGGTCCTGGTCGCCTGCTTCGACAGTGCGCCGGGGCCGAGGGAGCTCCTGCTGAGCCGAGCGGCGCTGGTCGGCGCCGGCACGCACGCCGTCGCGGTCGGCCACCACGGCACGGCCCTCTGCGACGTCAGCCTGCGGCCGCCGACGGCTGGGGACCCGCCGGTGGTCGTCTCGCTGGCGCATCTGCGTGCGCCGGGTCCCGCCGGTGCCTGAAGGCTGACCCGCACAATATCGCAAGATCGAAGAAGTCAGGTCGGTCGCCGGCTGCTACGCTCGGCCTGCACCCGCGCCGGAGGCCTTGGCGTCGGCTGTCCGCGTCGCCAGGAACGCGTGCGGGCGCCGCCGAAGCATCCGCGCAGGAGATCCGTCGCGAACATTGGAGGGCTTGAGATGAGGGGCGACGACTCGCTGACTCGACTGTTCGTGGGCACCGCGAAGGGACTGTTCCAGTTCACCTCGAGCGACCGGCGAAGCTGGCAGCTCGCCTCGTTCGACTTCGCCGAGCAGCCGGTGTACACCACGGCCTTCGACCATGCCACCGGCACGGTGCTCGCCGCCTGCAACGACCTCTTCTTCGGCCTCACGGTGCAGCGCTCGACCGACATGGGGCGCACGTGGAAGGCGGGCTCCTCGGCCCCGAGCTACGCCGGCGACGACGCGGAGAAGGTGACGCGCGTGTGGTCGCTCCGCCCCGCCCCGCGCGAGGGCGAGGGCGTCGTGTACGCGGGCGTCGAGGCGAGCGGCCTCTTCCGCTCGATCGACGGCGGCGACACCTGGACCGAGGTGGCCTCGCTGCGCGGCCATCCCACGCACGACACGTGGAACCCCGGCAACGGCGGCAAGTGCCTGCACTCGATCGTCCTCGACCCTGCGGACGACCAGCGCATGTACGTCGCGGCCTCGACCGGCGGCATCTACCGCTCGGACGACCGGGGCGAGAGCTGGCGGCCGGTGAGCCAGGGCATCCGGATGGACTTCGCGCCCGAGGACCAGCGCTACCCCGCCTCCGGGCAGTGCGTGCACAAGTTCGGCATGGTGGCCGGCCGTCCGGGCCGCATCTGGCTCCAGAACCACGGCGGCGTGTACCGCTCCGACGACGGCGGCGAGAGCTGGGTCGAGGTGGGGAGGAGCCTGCCGAGCGACTTCGGCTTTCCCATCGTCGCCCACCCGCACCGGCCGGACACGGCCTTCATCGTCCCGCTCGCGGCCGACCCGGGGCGCTGGTTCGTCGACCACCACATGGGCGTGTTCCGCACCGACGACGCCGGCCAGACCTGGCGCGGCTACCGGGAAGGGCTTCCCGGCGGCGCCTGGAACGGCGTCCTGCGCAACGCCATGACCAGCGATCAGGAGTCGAGCGTGGGCCTCTACTTCGGCACCACGACGGGCGACGTGTACGCATCGCCGGACGAAGGGGAGAGCTTCTGCGAGGTGGCCGGCCACCTGCCACGCGTCCTTTCGGTCGAGGTAGTCGGGCCGACCCGGTGATCCGCGTACACCTGCCGCGCGACCTAGCCCAGGAGTACGGCGCGCCCACCCCGGCGCTGCTCGAGCCCGCGCCGGACGTTGCCGCGGTGGTCGCGCGCCTGGAGACGCTGTATCCTGGCATGCGTCAGCGCCTGACCGAGGCCGACGGCGAGCTTCGCCCCCACCTGGCCGTGTTCGTGGACCAGAGCGACGCGCGGCGGGTGGGCGGCGTGAAGGCTCCCGTGCCGGACGGCGCCGAGGTGTGGGTGCTGAGGGCGGTGTCCGGCGGCTGACCGCGGTCAGGCGCCGGGCGTCCGAAAGGGGGTGTGAGGGCGTGGCAACGTCTGCGTCCGATGCGGTCGAGCGCCTGTCCGGGCCCGTCCTGAGCGAGCGCCAGCAGGTGCGCTTCCAGCGCCAGATGATCCTGTCCGAGGTGGGCGTGGCGGGACAGCGCCGGATCGCCGGCGCGGCCGTTCTCGTCATCGGCGCCGGCGCTCTGGGCTCGGTCGCGTCCCTCTACCTTGCGGCCGCGGGCATCGGCACGCTCGGCGTGGTGGACGGGGACCGGGTCGAGGAGCACAACCTTCACCGCCAGATCCTGCACGGCCAGGCCGACGTCGGCCGCCCGAAGACGGAGTCGGCGCGGCATCGGCTCTCGGCGCTGGGCGATGAGGTGCGGGTGGTGGAGCACCGCCTCTTCCTCAGCCCGGAGAACGCGCTCGACGTCATCCGACCCTACGACGTCGTGGTGAACGGGAGCGACAACTTCGCCACCCGCTACCTCGTGAACGACGCCTGCGTCCTTCTCGGAAAGCCTCTCGTCGACGCGGCCATCCTGCGCTTCGAGGGCCAGGCCCTCACGTTCGTGCCCGGCCGCGGCTGCTACCGCTGCCTCTTCCCGTCGCCCCCGCCGCCGGGCAGCGTACCGGACTGCGCGCAGGCCGGGGTGCTTGGGGCGCTAGCGGGCGTGCTCGGCAGCCTCGAGGCGGTGGAGGCGCTCAAGCTCGTGCTGGGCCTTGGCGGCGAGGAGGGGACGCGACTCACCCTTTACGACGCCCTGTCCGGCGAGTGGCACGGCGTGCGTGTGCGGCGAGACCCCGACTGCGCGGTGTGCGGCGACCGGCCGACGATCACACGGCTCCTGGGTGACTACGCGGTGTTCTGCGGCACGGCCGCCCCCGGCGGCGAGACGGCGCCGACCGTGGACGCGACAGAGGCGGCGCGCTGGCTCGAGGAGGGACGCGCCGTGCTCGTCGACGTGCGCACGCCGGCGGAGGTGCGTGCCGGCCGGATTCCCGGCAGCCTGGCCGTTCCCTTGGCCGAGCTCGACGCGGCTGGCACGTTCTGGACCGAGGGCCGGGCCGTGCTTTGCGTGTGCGCAGTGGGCAGCCGCAGCGCGCAGGCGGCCCAGCGCCTGCGCGCCGCGGGGGCCGACGCGTACAGCCTGGCCGGCGGCGTCCTCTCCTGGCAGGCGCAGGGCCTGCCCTGGCAAGCCCCCGGGCCTTGATCGACCGCTGGGCCGAGGCCGTGTTCGAGGCCTGCCGGGCGTACGGCGGCGTGACGGAGAAGCAGCCGTGGGGCGAGGGCGAGACGGCGTTCCAGGTCGGCGGCCGCACCTTCGCGTTCGTCGTTCATGGCGAAGGCTGCTCGGTGTCGGCCAAGCCCGAGGCCGGCGAGCGCGACGCCTTCCTTGCCCTTCCCGGGTTCGAGCCCGCGCCGTACCTCGCGCGCCACGGCTGGCTCAGGATCCGCGTGGCCGACGACGACGGCCTCGCCCGCGCGCGCCTGCTCATCGACCAGAGCTATGGCCTGTTCGCGCGCGCCACCCAGCGCAGCCGCCGGCGCCGGGACTAGGTCCCCACGGCCCGCGGCCACCGCCGAGCGTGAAGGCTCGGGGTGGCCGCGATGCGCTCGTTGCGCCCCGTGGAGGCCGGGCGGCGGTCGAGTCTCGAGGGCGGGAGCGCGTCCGGGTTCTACCGTCGGGCAGCGCGGCGCGCTGCCTCGCACGGGAGCGCGCAGGTCACCATGCAGGCACTCCTGCCGATGCCGGGGGCGCAGCGGCCGGAACCGCTACGCTCTCCACCGACCACCCGTCGGCTCAGCGGCCCTCTTCGATGGGCACCGGCGCTACCTTGCGCACCTGGGGCAGGAAGCAGGCGGAGAGGTGCCCGGGGCCGTCCGCCGCCAGCAGGTCAGGGTGCTCGCCGCGGCAGCGGTCGACGGCGAACGGGCAGCGCTGGTGGAACAGGCAGCCCGCGTCGGACTGCTCGGCGAAGTCGGCCACGGGCGCCACGTACCGGTCCGCTCCGGCGCGCTCCAGGCCGCGCAGCACGGGCAGCGCGCCGAGCAGGGCCTGCGTGTACGGGTGGACGGGGGACTCGATGAGCGTGTCGGTCGGGCCGCGCTCCACGACCTCACCGCGGTAGATCACGTGCATGGTCGTGCCCGCGCCGACGTAGCGCGCGGCGGCCACGTCGTGCGTGATGAACAGGATGGCGAGGCCGAGCTCCGCGCGTAGCCGCCGCAGCACCGCGAGGATGCCCAGGCGCAGGGATACGTCGATCATCGAGACGGCCTCGTCCGCCACGAGCACCTCCGGCTCGACCGTGAGGGCGCGCGCGATGACCACGCGCTGGCGCTGGCCGCCCGAGAGCTGGTGAGGGTACTTGTAGAGGGTGTCCGCGTCGAGGCCGACGAGCTGGAGGAGCTCGCGCGCCCGCTCCTCCGGGAACGCCTGGGAGCGGCCTGTGCGCGTGGCGGTGAGGCGTAGAGGATCGCGCAGCTGGTCGCCTACGGTGCGGGCCGGGTTTAAGGCGGAGTACGGGTCCTGCTGCACGAGCTGGACCTTGCGCAGGTGGCTGTCGCGCGCGCGGCCACGCAGCGCGGTCACCTCGACGTCGTCGTGCCAGATGCGGCCACCGTCGGCGCTCTCGTAGCCGGCGAGGATGCGGCCGAGCGTCGTCTTGCCGCACCCCGACTCGCCGATCAGGGCGACCGAGCCGCCGTCTGGGATCTCGAGGTTGACGCCGCGCAGGGCGCGCACCGCGTTGCGGGCGAGGAGACCGCCACGGCCCGGGAAGGTCTTCGTGATGCCCTCTGCCCTAATCATGGCCGCCCACCGCCCAGCACGCGACGTCATGGGCCGGCCCGGCGGTCGTGATCGCGGGCCGCTCGCCCTCGCAGACCGGCATGCGCAGCGGGCAGCGGTCGCGAAAGACGCAGCCACGCTCCGGGATCGTGAGCAGCGTCGGCGGGCTGCCGGCAAGCGCCTGGGCGCGGTCCACGTCGCCCGTGAGGCGCGGGATCGCGGCCAGAAGGCCCTGGGTGTAAGGGTGCCGCGGCCGGCGCAGGACCTCCTCCACCGGCCCCTGCTCGACCACCTGGCCGGCGTACATGACCGCGACCCGGTCGGCCAGCTCGGCCACCACGCCGAGGTCGTGGGTGATGACGATGCTCGTCAGGTGACGCTGCCGGAGGATGTCGCGCACGATCTGGATGACCTGGAGCTGCGAGAGCATGTCGAGGGCGGTGGTGGGCTCGTCCAGGATGAGCACGCGCGGCCGGAGCGCGAGCGCGAACACGAGGTTCACGCGCTGGCGCATGCCGCCCGAGAGCTCATGCTGGTACGAGGCGAGCACGCGCGCCGGGTCGAGCCCCATCGGCTCCATGAGCGCCCGGGCCTCGCGCAGCAGGGCCGGCAGGTCGCGCACCCCGTGCGAGCGGCCGAGGTCGAGGATCTGGGCGCCGACGGTCTTGAGCGGGTTGAGCGAGTCCTGCGCCGCCTGGAAG
>JAKASY010000023.1 GCA_021817625.1 Bacillota bacterium
CCGATCTAGCTGACCGTCATCAGCATGTTCCTGCTGCCGTTCCTCGCTCTCACGTGCATCCGCTACGACCGCACGGTACGCCCGACCTACACGCTCATCCGCCAGTCCATGTCGCGACTGCAGACGGTGGTGCAGGAGAGCATCATGGGGGTCCGCACGGTCAAGTCGTTCGCGCGCGAGCCCTACGAGATCGCGAGCTTCACCGAGGTGAACGAGCTCTACCGCGAGCGCAACATCCTCGCCGCCACGCAGAGCGCGCGCTACCAGCCGCTCATCCAGCTGATCTCCAACCTTGGCGCGGTGGGGGTCGTGTGGTACGGCGGCCTCGAGGTGATCCACGGCCAGCTCAGCCTAGGCGCGCTCGTGGCCTTCCTGGGCGTGCTCGCCTACCTCACGTCGCCGGTCCAGATGCTCGGCTTTCTCGTGAACCTGTACGCCCAGGCGGCGGCCTCCGAACGGCGCCTGCTCGAGATCTTCGACACCCCGGACCCCGTCACGGACCACGCGGGGGCCGCCGCCCTCGGGCCGTCCGAGGCACGCGGCCACGTCCGGTTGCGCGCCGTGGGCGTGCGCTACGCCGGCGGCTCGAGCCTGCCGGCGCTGCACGACGTCGACCTGGACGCACCGCCGGGCACGGTGATCGCCCTCCTCGGAAAGACGGGCTCCGGCAAGTCCACCCTCGTGAACCTCATCCCGCGCTTCTACGACGTGGCCGAGGGGCAGGTGCTCGTGGACGGCCGTGACGTGCGGGAGTGGACGCTCCACAGCCTGCGCCGGCAGATCGGCGTCGTGCCGGGGGAGACCTTCCTGTTCTCCGCCAGCCTGTTCGAGAACATCTCCTACGGCCGCCCGGACGCCACGCAGGAAGACGTCGAGGAGGCGGCGCGCCTGGCGGAGGCGGCCGAGTTCATCGAGGAGATGCCGAGCCGCTACGAGACCATCGTCGGCGAGCGCGGCCTGGGCCTGTCGGGCGGCCAGCGCCAGCGCGTCGCCCTGGCCCGGGCGCTGCTCTTCGACCCGCGCATCCTGATCCTGGACGACGCCTCCTCCAGCGTCGACATGGAGACCGAGTACCGGATACAGAAGACCCTCGGGCGCGTGATGCGCGGGCGCACGACGTTCATCATCGCCCACCGGCTGAACTCCCTCAGGCGCGCCGACGAGATCCTCGTGCTCGACAGCGGGCGGGTGGTCGACCGCGGCCGCCACGACGACCTCATCCGGCGCGATGGCCTGTACCGCGAGATCTACGAGATGCAGTTCCGCGACCGCGACGTGGTGGCGCCGGTCGTCGGGCGGGCGGGCGCCCAGTGAGCGCGCAGGAGGCGGCGCGGCCGACGGACGAGCCGCGGCAGGCGCTGATGGGGAGGCTCGCGCGCCTGCGCCCGCCCGAGCGGCCCGCCCACCTCTTCCGCTACCGCGACGACGAGGACATCGAGCGCCCGTTCAACTGGGCCCAGTTCCGCCGCCTGCTCTCGTACATGGCGCCGCACCGCCGCCTGGCGGCGGCGTCCACAGCCGTCACGCTGCTCGGCACCGTCATGCAGCTCCTGCGCCCCTTCCTCATCATCCTGATCATCAACAACGCCCTCGACCACCCGAACGCCGCGGTGCTCGACCGCCTGAGCGCCATCTACCTGGCGAGCTACATCGTCACCTGGTTCGCCCAGACGACGCAGACCACGCTCACGGCCCGCCTGGGCCAGGGCGTCCTGTTCGACCTGCGCCACCACCTCTACAGCCACATCCAGGGCCTGTCGCTGACGTTCTTCGACCGGCGCCCGGCGGGGAACATCCTGGTGCGCGTGACGAACGACGTGAACTCGCTCGGCGACCTGTTCACGAACGGCGTCATCAGCCTGCTCACGAACGTCTTCCTGCTCGGCGGCATCGTCGTCGTCCTCCTGGTCCTCCAGTGGCAGCTGGCGCTCGCCTCGTTTGTCATCGTGCCGGCCATGGTGCTCCTCTCCACGGGCATGAGGCGGCGCATCCGCAAGGGCTGGCAGCGCGTGCGCGTTCGCCTGTCGCGCATCAACGCGCACCTGAACGAGGCCATCCAGGGCATGCGCGTCACCCAGGCGTTCGTGCGGGAGGAGGCCAACCAGAGCTTCTTTGACGGCATCAACTACGACTACTACGACCAGTGGATGCACACCCAGCGCAACTCCGCCCTGTTCGGGCCGCTCGTCACGCTCACCGGCTCGATCGGCACCGCCATCGTCTTCTACTACGGCGCGACGCTCCTGCACGCGGGCGTCGCCAGCGTCGGCGTCGTCGTCGGCTTCCTCCAGTACGTAACCCAGTTCTGGCAGCCGATCTCGCTGCTCGGGCAGCTCTACAACTCCCTCCTGCAGGCCATGGCCTCCTCCGAGCGCATCTTCCAGTTCCTCGACTTCCGCCCCGACGTTACGAGCGAGGAGGGCGCGCCACCGCTACCTCCTGTGCGGGGCACGGTCGAGTTCGACCACGTGGGCTTCCGCTACGGCAGCGGGCCCGAGGTCCTGTCGGACGTGAGCTTCCGCGTGGAGGCGGGGGAGACGGTCGCCCTGGTCGGCCACACGGGGGCCGGCAAGACCACGATCGTCAGCCTCCTCGCCCGCTTCTACGACCCGACCTCGGGCGCAGTGCGGGTCGACGGCCACGACCTCAGGACCGTGTCGCTCGAATCCCTGCGCTCGCAGATCGGCATGGTGATCCAGGAGACCTTCCTCTTCTCGGGCACGATCGGGACGAACCTCCAGTACGGGCGCCTTCAGGCCACGATGCGCGAGATCCAGGCGGCTGCGCGCGACGCCGGCATGCACGACTTCGTGCGCTCCCTGCCGCAGGAGTACGGAACGGAGGTGCAGGAGCGCGGCGGCCGCTTCTCGGCGGGCCAGCGCCAGCTCCTGGCGATCGCGCGCGCCCTCCTGGCGGACCCCCGCATCCTGATCCTCGACGAGGCCACGAGCAGCATCGACACCCACACCGAGATGCTCGTCCAGGCCGCGGTCGCGCGGCTCCTCGAGGGCCGCACGGCGTTCGTCGTGGCCCACCGCCTCTCGACCATCCGCCAGGCCGACAAGATCCTCGTGTTCGACCACGGCCGCATCGTCGAGGCCGGCAACCACGCGAGCCTCTTGGCCCGCGACGGCGTGTACGCCGGCCTGCTCCGGGCCCAGTTCCGCTTCCTCGAGGACCTCGCGCCGTCCGGGGACGGGGCGCGAGAGAGCGCCGGCTAAGGACGCGTCGCCCGACGCGCGGGAGGTGTCCGCTTGCAGTTTGCCGTGGCGCCCGAGGTGTTCGCGCTCACACCCCGCCCATGCTTCGGCGTGGTGGTGGCCAAGTCGGTCCAGGCGGCAGCCGCCGGTGCCGAGCGGCAAGCGGCCGACCTCCTGCGTGAGGAGGCGCTGTCCTTCGCCGCGGCGCACGAGGGCGAGGACGTGCGCGAGCACCCGCACATCGCCGTCTGGCGCGAGGTGTTCCGGGCCGTCGGGGTCAACCCGTCGCGCTACCCGAGCTCGGTCGAGGCCCTGGCGCGGCGCGTCCAGAAGCGGCCCGAGCTCGCCTCGATCAACCCGGTGGTCGACCTCGTGAACGCCCTCTCCCTTAGGTACGTGCTCTCCATGGGCGCGCACGACCTCGACACGCTCGACGGAGACATCGAGCTCCGGCCCGCGCGACCCGATGACCGCTTCGTGCCCCTCGGCGGCGGCGCGCCAGAGCGCCCCGACCCGGGCGAGCTCGTGTACGCGACGGGCAGCGCCGTGCGAACGCGCAAGTGGACGTGGCGGCAGGGCGAGGTCGCCAAGGTGACGCGGGCGTCGCGCCGCCTCTTCTTCCCGATCGACGCGTTCGAGGGCGTCACGGACGCGGCCGCCGTCGCCGCGCGCGACGACCTCGCCCGCTCGCTCGAGCGCCTGTTCGGAGCGCAGGTCGAGGTGGCATGGGTGGACAGCGACCACCCCTCGTGCGAGACCGCCCGCGCGCCGCGCGCCTGAGGCGGCGCGCGACGCGCGCACGAATGTGCTGGCGTGCGCCTTCTATCCAGTGGCGGTAGGAGTTCGCTCGCGGGGGTGGAAGTTCCCAACGACACCCAGAGGCCGGCGCGGCGCGGGATTCGCCGCTGCGCCGGCCTCCCGGGCCGGGAGGGATCGCCTCATCGAACGCGTCCTGTACGACGACCTCGTGGCCACCCGTCGCCTGTATCCCGGCCAGCCTGCCAACGTCGCCGCCGCGAGCGTCGACATGCCCACCGACGACATGGACGAGGCGCCGCCCCCCAACGGCGAGATCGTCGCCCCCCGACCGAGCGAGCTGGCGCTGCGCCTATGGCAGCGCGTGCCCGGCCTGACCCCGGGTCGCCTAGCCCCACTGCGCATCGCCGTCGAGCACCACACGGCCGTGTACTTCGCCGAGTCCAGTCCCGTCGAGCCCCCCTATCCGGGCGAGACGTTCTGGGCGCCGGTGCCGCTCGAGTGGACGCGCGTAGACCGTCGCCTCGCCTACCGCCTGCCGGTGGACGTGCCGGTGCGCGTGCACCTGCCCGGCACTTCCGTGCCGGCGCTGCGGCGGCTGCTCGACCTCTCCGCCAGCGGCTGCCGCGTCGAACGCCTGACGGCCGAGACGGGAACGGAAGTGGAGATGCGCTTCGGGCTCCTGCCCTCCGCGGTGGAGATGCGCCTTCGCGCCCGCGTCGTGCACAGCGGCGGACAGCCGCCGGAGACCTGGACGGCGCTCACGTTCGTCGACCTCGACAGCGCGAACGAGGAGCGCATCAGCCGCTTTCTCCTCGACGAGGAGCGGCGGCGCCTGGGACCGCGCCTTTAGCCGCAACGCCGCGCGCGCCAGGGGATCGCCCGCCTCGACGCGAACGTCGAGGTGAAGTGTGGCGACGCGGGGAGCGATGGCATGGCGCAGGCGGACGAGCGCGAGATCGGCAAGGACAGGCTGCTGCGGGGCGAGGGCAGGTACGTGGCCGACCTTCGTCTTCCCGGCATGCTGGAGATGGCGGTGGTGCGAAGCCCCCACGGTCGCGCCCGCGTCCGCGCCGTGGACAGCGCCGGCGCGCGGGGCGACCCCCGCCTGCTACGGGTCCTGACGGCGGACGACCTTGAGAGGCGCGCCCCCGCCGCCCTCCGGCGCGAGCCGCCCTCCCTCGCCCACGGGGAGGTGCTGTTCGTAGGCCAGCCTGTCGCCGCGGTAGCGGTCGAAGGCGACCGCTACGACGCCGAGGACGTGGCGGAGCTCCTGCGCGTCGAGTACGAGCCGCTCCCCGCCACCGTCGACGCGGAGCGCCCGCCGGACGCCCTGCGCGTCCGGCCCGACCTGGCGAGCGACGACGCGTACGCCGGCACCTACCGCTTCGGCGACACGGCTGCGGCGTTCGCCCAGGCGGCCGTGGTGGCGCGCTCCGAGCAGCACCTGGCGCGCGCCACCGCCCATCCGCTCGAGCCCCGCGCCCTCCTGTGCGTGCCCGACCCGCTTGGCGGCCTCACCGTGTACGCCGCCCACCAGTCGGCGCACGGCCTAAGGCGGGAGCTGTGCGCCGTGCTCGGCCTCGGCGAGGATCAGGTGCGCGTCGTCCTGCCGGATGTCGGCGGCGGCTTCGGCATCAAGAACGGCCTATACCCGGAGGACGCGGTGTGCGCCCTCTTCGCCCTCGAGACAGGCCGGCCGGTGCGCTTCATCGAGGACCGGCGCGAGCACTTCGCCATGGGCCATCCCGAGCGCGAGTCGGTGCAGCGCGTGGAGCTCGCGGCCGACGCGGAGGGCCGCCTTCTGGGCATGCGGGCGGAGGTCGTCGCGGACCACGGGGCGTACGCCCACCGCTTTCCCATCGCAGCGCGCGTGGCCGTGGCGGCGCCGGCGACGTACCGTCTGCCCGCGTGCGAGGCGCGCATTCGCTCGGTCTACACGGACAAGACGCCCCAGGGGCCCTACCGCGGCGCCGGCCGCCCACAGGCCAACTACCTCATGGAGCGGGCCCTGGACCGCCTCGCCGACGCCCTGGGCATGGATCGCGTGGAGATCCGGCGGCGCAACCTTCGCCACCCGGCCGAGTACCCGCTCACGGTCGCGGCGAGCACGGAGGAGGGGCCCCGCCCGCTGCACGTGGACGGCGCCGACCTGCCGGCCCTGCTCGACGAGACCCTGCGCGCCGCCGACATGGGGGCCCTGCGCGAGGAGCGGCGGCGCTCGCGCGAGGCGGGTGTTCCGTATGGCATCGGCCTGTCCGTCTCGCTCGAAGACACCGGAACGCCGCCCTTCGAGGGTGCGCGCGCCTACCTGACCCTGGACGGACGGGTGCACGTTGTGGCGGGCAGCCCGACCCAGGGCCAGGGGCACGAGACCGTGTTCGCGCGCCTCGTCGCCGACGCGCTGGGCATCGACGCGGCCGACGTCGTCCACGACCGCACCGACACGGCCCTCCTGGCACGCGGCACGGGCACGTTCGGCAGCCGGACGGCCACGTCGGGCGCCGTCGCCGTCCATCTGGCCGCCCAGGGCCTTGCGCGCCGCCTCAAGGAGGCCGCCGCCGCGCTGCTCGAGGCGGACCCCGCCGACATCGAGATCACCCCGGACGGCGTCGGCGTTCGCGGCGCCCCCCAAAGCCGCATGCGCCTCGCGGCCCTGGCCGGCAGGGTGATGGGCGTGCCTGCGGACAGCCGGACGACGCCGCCCGAACTGTCCGAGACGTCCTACGTGCCGGTGCGGCGGTCCTCCTGGAGCGCGGGCGTGCACGTCTGCTGCCTCACGGTCGACCCCGACGACCTAAGGGTGCGCGTCGTGCGCTACCTCATCGGCTACGACGCGGGCCGACGCCTCGTTCCGGCGATCGTCGAGGGCCAGCTTATCGGCGGACTGTCGCACGGCCTCTCGGGCGCGCTGTTCGAGGAGATCCTCTACGACGAGGCGGGCCAGCTCCTGACGCAGAGCTTCATGGACTACCTCCTGCCGACCGCGAGCGATATGCCCCCCGTCCGGCTCACCCACCTCGAGACCCCCACGCCCCTCACGCCCCTGGGCGCCAGGGGCGTGGGCGAGAGCGGCACGATCCCGGCCGCGGCCGCCGTCGCGAGCGCGCTCGAGGATGCCCTGGGCATCGTGGTGGACCGCCTGCCCGTGACGCCCGACCGCCTGTATACGGCGCTGCACGGACGGGGCGGCGCCCGCCCCTAGCGCGCTGCACGGCGACAAGGCGAGGGGGAGGTGGCGGCCATGCGGCGCGTCCTTGCGGGCGGGCTGGTCCTCGACGGTACGGGGGCCGAGCCGTACCTCGGCGACGTCCTGCTGGACGGTGGGCGTATCGAGAGCGCCGGGCCCGCGCGGGAGAGTCACGGCAGCGCCGAGGTGATCGCCGTCGAGGGCCTCGCCGTGGCGCCGGGGTTCATAGACAGCCACTCCCACGGCGACAACGCGCCCTTCCTCCCCGACGCCGACCTGTCCAAGGTGAGCCAGGGCGTGACGACGGAGGTCATCGGCAACTGCGGCTTCAGCCTGGCGCCGCGCACGCCGGCGCACGCGGCGGACGTGGACGCCTACCTCTCCCTGCTCTTCCCGCCGTCGGCCCTGGGCCACGGCTGGGCCATGGGCGAGTGGCTGGCTCTCGCGGACGCGCGCGGCCACCCGGTAAACGTCCTGCCGCTCGTCGGGCACGGCACGTTGCGTGCGTCCGTCCTGGGCTTCGAGGACCGGGAGCCCACACCCGGCGAGCTGGCGACGATGGGCGACCTCCTGGAGGAGGCCCTCGAGAGCGGCGCCGGCGGGCTCTCGTCGGGGCTCATCTACCGGCCGGGAGCGTTCGCCCGCACCGATGAGCTCGCGGCGCTGGCCGGGCGCATGCGCGGCCGCCCAGCCGTGTACGCCTCGCACATCCGCAATGAGGGGCAGTCCCTCCTCGATGCCGTCGATGAGGCGCTCACGATCGGGCGCGACGGCGGCGTGGCCGTCCACGTCTCCCACCTGAAGGCGGCGGGGCAGGCCGCGTGGGGGCTCATGGCGCCGGCCCTCAAGCGTCTGCGCGCCGCGCGCGCGGGCGGCCAGGACGTGAGCCAGGACGTCTACCCGTACACGGCGTCGAGCACCATGCTCCTCGTCTGCCTGCCGGGGCACCTGCGCGACCTGCCGGGCGATGCCCTGCTCGCTCGCCTGCGCGCACCCGGGGCCGCCGACGAGGTGCGCGCGGGCCTGCGCGCCGAGGGGGCGGAGGCCCGGCCATTCGAGCGGGTGCGCGTCGCCTGGACGCCGGACCACCGCTACGAGGGCAAGAGCGTGGCCGACGTGGCGGACGACATCGGCTGCGACGGCGCCGAGGCGCTGGTGCGCATCCTCGTGGAGGAGGAGCTCAAGGCGCTCATGGTGTCGTTCTCGATGCGCGAGGAGGACCTGGTCGAGGCGCTCTCCGACCCGTTCACCGCGATCGGCAGCGACGGCGCCCCGCCGGGCCTGGGGGGGGGGCGCGCATCCCCGCCTGTGGGGCACGTTCCCGCGCGTGCTCGCCCGCTACGTGCGCGAGCGCCCGCTTCTCCCGCTGCCCGAGGCGGTGCGGCGCATGACCTCGCTCCCGGCGGACGTCTTCCACCTGCGCGAGGTAGGACGGCTCGCCCCCGGCCTCAGGGCCGACGTGGTCGTCTTCGACCCGTCCGGGGTCCTCGACCGCGCCACGTACGATGAGCCCGCGACGCCCGCCGAGGGCATCCGCCACGTCCTCATCGGCGGCCGCTGGGCCGTGCGCGACGGCCGGCCCCAGGGCCTCAGGCCCGGCGTGCGCCTCCGCCCGTCGCCCTAAGCGCCTACCCGGCCCATCCATCCCAGCCATCCGCCAGGGAGGCCATGACATGACCCAAGGCGTGCGCACCGAGAGCCTGAGCCTGGGCGGCCTCGAAGCGCCCGTGCGCATTCTGTACGACGCCCTCGGCGTGCCGCACATCCAGGCCGGGGCCACCTGGGACGCGTTCTTCGCTCAGGGCTTCGTCCATGCCCGCGACCGCCTGTGGCACATGGAGCGCGACCGGCGCCAGGCGTACGGCGAGTGGGCGGCGGTCGCCGGGCCGTCCGCGCTCGCCTCGGACCTTCTGGCGCGACGCCTGCGCGTCCGCCACCTGGTCACACGCGACCACGCCGCCCTCACCCCGGAGACGCGCTCCATGCTCGCCGCCTACAGCGCCGGCGTGAACGCCTACGCGCAGTCCGCCCCCGCCCTGTCCGGACCGTTCGCCCGCCACGGCGTGGGATTCGCGCCATGGGAGCCCTGGGACAGCCTGGCCGTGTTCGTCCAGCGCCACCTCGCCATGGGCGGCTGGGAGGGCAAGATCTGGCGCGCGCACCTGGCGGCGCGGGCAGGCGTTGAGGCGGTGGCAAGGATCTACGCGCCCTTCGCCTTGGACGACACGGTGATCACGTCCCCCGGCAAGCTCCTGCGGCCAGCGGCGGGGTCCGATGCGCTCACGGCCGCCGTGGCGGCCGAGCTCGCGACCGTGCGCACGGGCGAGGAGGACGCGAGCAACAACTGGGCGGTCGCCGGATCGCGGACGAAGAGCGGCCTGCCGATCGTGGCCGGCGACCCGCACCGCACGCTCGACGTGCCGAACGTCTACTACCAGAACCACCTGGCCGCGCCCGCGTTCGACGCCATCGGCTTCTCCATGCCGGGCGTGCCGGGGATCAGCCACTTCGGCCACAACACGGAGGTGGCGTGGGCGATCACCCACGGCCACGCCGACACCGGCGACCTCTATGTCGAGCGGGGGAAGGAGGCGGTCGTGGTTCACCGCCACACCGAGCGCGTGGCCGTGCGCGGCCAGGACCCCGCGGTGGTGGAGGTGCTGTGGACCGAGGCGGGCGCGGTGATCGAGCGCACGGCCGACGGGCACTGGCTCGCCCTGCGCCTGCCGGAGCTCGTAGACGTCAATACCACCGCGGACGCCTTCGCGCCAATGCTGGGGGCGCGCTCGGCCGCGGAGCTGGAGGAGGCGATGCGGCCCTGGATCGCGCCGGTGCAGAACCTCGTCGTGGCCGACCGCGCCGGCCACATCGCCTACCGCACGCGCGGTCGCCTGCCGGTGCGCGCCCGGGCCACCGCCTACCTGCCGGTGCCGTGGGCCGACCCGGCCATGCGCTGGCGAGGCTACGTGCCGTTCGAGGCCATGCCGAGCGTGCACGACCCCGCCTCGGGCTTTGTCGCCACGGCCAACAACTCGATCGTCCCGCCGGGGGCGGAGCCCTACGTCAGATCGGAA
>JAKASY010000024.1 GCA_021817625.1 Bacillota bacterium
CGTGCCCGACCGACGCGATCGTCCTCAGCCAGAACCTCGAGATGTCGGACTACAGCCGGGAGGCGCTGTACGTGGACAAGCGGGACCTCCTCGTGCCGCTGCCCGAGGCGGCGCACAGGCGTGCGGAGGGAGCGTCGTGACAGAGACCATCTCCTATCTGGCCGGGGCGGCCGCGCTCTGCTTCGGCGTCGCGGTCGTCGGCACACAGCGCTCGGTGCACACGGTCATCGCGCTCATCGGCAACATCCTGAGCCTCGCCGTCCTGTTCCTCGGCTACGGCGCCCAGTTCATGGCCTTCGTCGAGGTCGCCGTCTACGCGGGCGCGATCCTCATCCTCTTCCTGTTCGTGGTCGCCCTCCTGGCCGCGGGCAAGGACGAGGTGCGCGACGAGTACGGCCCCGAGCTGCCGGGGCAGCTCGTCGGCGCGGCCGGGGGTGCGCTTCTCACCGCCTCGGCCCTGCTCCTTGCGTTTCGCATCCACGCCCTCGACACGGCCGCGACGGCCGCCCACGTGGCCATCGGCTACGGCACGGTCGAGCAGGTCGGGCGGGCGCTCTTCACCACGTACCTCTTGCCGTTCGAGCTGACGGCGCCCGTGCTACTCGCGGCGATCGTGGGCGTCGTCATCCTCGCCCGGCCGCGCCCGAGGGGAGGTGCGGAGCATGCCTGAGGGCGCCATCCTGATCCTCTCCGCCCTGCTCTTCACCCTCGGCGCGTATGGCGCGATGGCGCGCAAGAACCCCCTGCAGATGTTCATGGCGATCGAGATGATGTGGAACGCCGTGAACCTCGTCTTCATCTTCTTCGCCCGCCGCTTCGGGGACGTCGGCGGGCAGATCTTCGTCTTCGTCATCGTCACGGTGGCGGCGGCCGAGGTGGCCATCGGCCTGGGCACGGTGGTCCTGGCGTTCCGCGGGCGCGCCCACCTGGACCTCGACGAACTCGACTCGCTGAAGGGGTAGACGGACGTGCACACCTGGTTTGCCTATGCCATCCTCCTCCTTCCGCTCTTTGGATTCGCTCTGAACGCCGTGTTCGGCGCGGCCATGGGGCGGTGGGCAGGCATCGTGGGGTCGGCGCTCGTCCTGGCCTCTTTCGCAGTCTCCGCCTGGGCGTTTCTGGCGAGCCTGGGCGGGGGCGGGGCGCACTCGAGCGTGGTCTGGTTCACGTGGGTCGCGGCCGGCGGCGTGTCCATCCCGTTCGGCACCCTGATCGATCCGCTCTCGCTCGTCTGGGCGCTCGTGATCACGGGCGTGGGCGGCCTCATCCACGTGTACTCCATCGGCTACATGCATGATGATGAGGGGCTGCCGCGCTTCTTCGCCTACCTGAACCTGTTCGTGTTCGCGATGCTCCTCCTGGTGCTCGGTTCGAACTTCCTTGTCGTTCTCATCGGCTGGGCCGGCGTGACGTTCACCTCGTACGCCCTCATCGGCTTCTGGTACACGCGCCCGAGCGCGGTGAAGGCGGCCAAGAAGTCGTTCGTGATCAACGTGATCGGCGACGTCGGCATGATGATCGCGCTCTTCCTCATGGCCCAGAACCTGGGCACGGTCACGTTTGCCGGCGTGTTCGGCGCGGTCGCCCACCACACGCTCTCGCCCCAGGCGATCGAGTGGATCGCCGCCATGCTGTTCCTTGCGGCGATGGCCAAGAGCGCCCAGTTCCCCCTCCACACCTGGCTGCCGGACGCCATGGAGGGCCCGACGCCGGTGAGCGCCCTGATCCACGCCGCCACCATGGTGACCGCCGGCGTCTACCTGGTGGCGCGCGCCTACCCGATCTTCCACGCCGCCTCGCTCGTAAGCGGCATCGTCCTCGACATCGGCACGTTCACGGCCATCTTCGCCGCCGTCATCGCCCTCACGCAGAACGACATCAAGCGCGTGCTCGCGTACTCCACGCTCTCGCAGCTCGGCTACATGTTCATGGCCGTGGGCGCGGGGCTGTACGCGGCCGGCGTCTTCCACTTCCTCATGCACGCCTTCTTCAAGGCCCTTCTCTTCCTGGGCGCCGGCAGCGTGATCCACGCGCTCGGCGGCGAGCAGGACATGCGCAAGATGGGCGGGCTCGCGAAGGCCATGCCCGTCACGTACTGGACGTTCCTCGCCGCCACGCTGGCGATCTCGGGCATCCCGCCGTTCGCCGGCTTCTTCTCCAAGGACATGATCCTCGGCCAGCTCCTGTCGAGCGGCCACCCCGTGGAGTGGCTGGTGGGCGTCGTCACGGCCGGCCTCACCGCGCTCTACATGTTCCGCCTGTTCTTCCTCACGTTCGCGGGCAAGAGCCGCGGCGAGGGCCACGCGCATGAGTCGCCGCCCGTGATGCTGGTGCCGCTCGTGGTCCTCGGCGCGCTCTCGGCAGTGGGCGGCTTTCTGGCCGTGCCCGGGGCACGGGACCTCCTCGGCAGCTATCTCGCGCCGGTGTTCGCTGCCTTCCCGGGCGCGCACCTGAGCGCGGCGGTGACGGCGCCCAACTGGGGCAGCGAGATCCTGTCGGTGGCCTTCGGCGTCGCCGGCCTGGCCCTCGCGAACGCCATGTACCGCCAGCGCTCGCTCCTGCCGTCGCGCGTGCGCCTGGCGTTCCCGCTCTTCTACCGCCTGGCTGCGAACAAGTTCTATGTGGACGAGGCAATCGAGGCCGTCATCCTCACGCCGGCGCGGGCGATCGGGCGCACGCTCGGCGGCCTCGTGGAGCCCGGCGCGGTGGACGGCGCGGTGCGCGCGGTGGCGGCGGCGACCTACCTCACGGGCGTCGGCCTCGACCACCTGCAGGCGGGCAGCGTGCGCCGCTATTCGCTCACCCTGCTCACGGGCACGCTGATCGTCATCCTGATCCTGGCCCTGCGCTAGAAAGGGGGGAACGATGTTGACCGGCTTTCCGCTCTTGACCGCCCTCATCGTCTGGCCGGCCGTCGCCGCCCTCCTGGTGCTGGCGCTCGGCCTCTTGCCGGACTTTCGGCGCAGCATCCGGGTGTACGCGGTGCTCTTCGCCCTCGTCGAGCTGGCGCTCGCGATCGCGGCGACGAAGCCCGTCGTCGCCGCGGGCGGCGCCTATGCCCTCCAGGAGTCGGCGGTGTGGCTGCCGTACCTGGGCGTCGACTACCTGGTCGGCGTGGACGGCGTTTCCCTGGTGCTCGTCCTGCTCACCGCCCTGATCGGCGTCGTGGTCCTGTTCACGATCGAACCGGAGAGCGAGCGCGTGCCGGAGTTCATCGCCCTGCTCCTATTCGCGGAAGGCGCCTCGATGGGCATCTTCCTGTCGCTCGACCTCGTGCTCTTCTACCTCTTCTGGGAGGTCGTCCTCATCCCCATCTACCTCCTGATCGTCGGATGGGGCGGGGCCGGGCGCCGCGCCGCGGCGCTCAAGTTCCTGATCATGAGCCTGGTCGGCTCCCTGTTCATGCTGGTGGGCATCATCGGCCTCGGCACCTCGACGGCCGTGACGACCGGCACGTTCACGTTCGACCTGCCGGCGCTCCTCGCGGCGCACGTGGCCATCCCGGGTGTCGCGGGCTACCTCGCGTTCTTCGCCTTCGCCCTCGCGTTCGCGGTGAAGAGCCCGCTCTTCCCCTTCCACGCCTGGCAGCCCGACGCGTACACCGAGGCACCCATGCCGGCCACGATCGTGCTCTCGAGCATCCTGTCGAAGGCCGGCATCTACGCCTTCCTGCGCTTCCTCCTGCCGCTCTTCCCCACGTTCAGCCGGCAGTTCGCCGACCTGTTCATGATCCTCGGCGTGGCTGGCGTCCTGTACGGCGCCTTCATCGCCCTCACCGAGCGCGACATGAAGCGCCTCCTGTCCTTCGCGAGCCTGTCGCACATGGGCCTGCTCGTGGCGGGCGTGTTCGCCTTCGAGCCGATCGCCACGGAGGGCGTGGTCCTCCAGATGGTCTCGCACGGGGTCGTCATCGCCGCCGTGTTCGCGTTCGTCGGCATGCTCGAGAGCCGCCTGGGTAGCCGCGACCTTGGCGCGTACGGCGGCGTCATGACGAAGACGCCGATCCTCGCGGGCTTCGGCCTGTTCGTGGCGCTCGCCGCGCTCGGGCTGCCTGGGCTCTCGTCGTTCGCCGGCGAGTTCCTCGTCCTCCTCGGCCTGTTCGAGCGCTCCGGCGCGCTCGCGGTGATCGCGATCCTGAGCGTCGTCCTCGCCGCCGCGTACGTGCTGCGCCTCTACCAGGTGGCGGTGCATGGCCCGCTCACCGGCCGCGCCGCCGAGCTCACGGGGCCGGCGCTCGACCTCCGGGCGCGCGACTACGTCGTCCTCGTGCCGCTCCTGGCCGTCGCGGTCTACCTCGGCGTGGCGCCCAAGGTCGTGCCGGACCAGGTCGCGCCGGCCCTTGCCCACGTCTCGCTCGCCGCTCATCCTAGCGTGCCCCAGGCGCTTTCGGGCGGCGCCATGCGCCTTGGCAGGGAGGGACGGGCGTGAGCATCGCCATGCCGGCGTTCAACTGGCTCCTGGTCGAGCCTCTCGGCCTGCTCGCGATGGCGGCCGTGCTGATCCTGCTCGCCTCGCTGTTCATGGACCGCGATGAGGAGGCCGACCTCGCGGGGGTCGCCCTGGTCGGCATCATCGCCGCGGGCTACACCCTCTACCGCCTGTGGGGGCACACCGCCTCGAGCGCCTTCTCGGGCATGATCACGGTCGACCACTTCGGCATCGCCCTGAGCTTCGTCATCCTGTTCTCGGCCGCGGTCGGCGTGGTGCTGGCCTGGACCGACCGCCATCTCGGCGCGGAGTACCTGGTCGAGATCCTCCTCGCCGCGCTCGGCATGCTCCTCCTCGCGGAGGCGTCGAACCTCCTGAGCGTGTTCCTCGGCGTCGAGATCCTGTCACTGCCGCTTTACGTGCTCGCCGGCCTGCACCCCGAGCGCATGGAGAGCCGGGAGGCGGCGGTGAAGTATGTCCTCCTGGGCGCCTTCTCCTCGGGCGTCATGCTCTATGGCATGGCCCTCGCCTACGGCGCGACCGGCGCGCTCGAGCTCAGCGTGATCGGCCAGCGTCTGAGCGCGGGCGCGGGCGCGCTCGCCTACGTCGGGGTCGCCCTGATCGTCGTCGGTCTGGCGTTCAAGCTCGCGGTCGCGCCCTTCCACAGCTGGGCGCCGGACGTCTACCAGGGGTCGCCGACGCCCGTCACGGCCTTCATGTCCGTCGGCACGAAGGCGGCCGCCTTCGCCGCCCTGGCGCGCGTCCTCCTCGTCGGCTTCGCCTACGTGTACCACCACTGGCAGCCCGTCCTCTGGGTGCTGGCCGGCCTGACGATGATCGTCGGCAACCTGATGGCCCTGCGCCAGACGTCGCTCAAGCGACTTCTCGGATACTCGGGCGTGGCCCACGCCGGCTACCTGCTGGTCGCGCTGGCCGCGGCCACGGGCCTTGGCCTCTTCTCCAGCGTGTACTACCTCATCGCCTACGCGTTCATGAACCTCGGCGCCTTCGCCGTGGTCTGGGGCCTGAGCCGCGAGCGCGACGAGGGAGACGACGTCGCCGCCTACCGCGGCCTGTTCTTCCGACAGCCGCTCGTCGCCGGCGCCATGACGGTCTTCCTCCTGTCGCTCGCCTCGATCCCCACCACGGCCGGCTTCATGGGCAAGCTGACGATCCTCATGGCCGCCGTCCAGACCGGCGACTGGCCACTGGCCGTGCTGCTCGTGATCGCCACGATGATCGGCCTGTACGTGTACCTCAAGGTGGCCCTGGCCATGTTCGACCGCGCCGGCGTCGCCGCGTCGGCGCTCTCCGAGGCGGCCGCCGCGCAGGGTGGCGGCGTGGGCCTGGTCGGCATGGGCGCGGCGCCCGCAGCCGCCGAGCCGGCGCCTAACGCGGCCGCCAGCGCGCCCGCCATGTCCCTCGGGCCCTGGCTGGTCGTGGCGGTGTCCGTGGTCGGGACGTTCGCCTTCGGCCTCTTGCCGGCTCCGCTCCTGCACCTTCTGAGCAGCAACATCCTCCTGCCGTAGATGGCCGTCCCCCAGGAGCTCGAGACGCTGGAGACGCCCCGCCTCACCCTGCGGCCGGCGGGGGAGCGCGACCTTCCGAGCATCACCGCGTGGTGGAACGACCCGACGGTGCGGCGCATGCACGGTCTCGGGCTCGAGCCCCTGCTGGAGGCGGCAGTCCGCCGCTGGCTCGACGTGCCGACGCGCGCCCTCGCCTGGGTGGCGCGCCGGCGCGAGGACGACGAGGCCGTGGGCGTGATTGAGATGTCGCCCCGGGAGGCGAGGGGCGCCTCAGGTAGCGCGCCGCTGTTCGAGCTCGGCATCGCCCTCGACGCCGCGGCACGCGGGCAGGGGCTCGGGCGCGAGATGATCGAGTGCCTGTGCGCCTGGGCGTTCGAGCGGCGGGGCGCGCAGGCCGTGCTGGCCGAGGTGCGCCAGGACAACGCGCCCGCCCTGCGCGCCTTCGCCGCCTGCGGCTTTTCCGTCGAGGCGGTCGCGAGCGGCGTCGTGCGGATGCGCCGACGCGGTGCGGGAGATTCCTAGCGCGGACCGGAGGGGGGGGCGAGGCGTCCGTGGCTGACGGCGCGACAGAGGCTCTGAGGGCAGCACTGGTCGAAGACCGGCGCTACCTGCACGCGCACCCGGAGCTGTCCTTCGAGGAGCGCGAGACGGTGCGCTACCTGGCGTCCCGCATTGAGGCGATGGGCCTTTCGCCCGAGCCCGTGGCCGGCGGCCTCGTCGTGCGCCTTGCGGGCGGCGGCGGCGCGGGGCGCACGGTGGCGCTGCGCGCCGACATGGATGCCCTCCCGGTCGACGAGGCGGCGGACGTGCCGTTTCGCTCCCAGACGCCCGGCGTGATGCACGCCTGCGGCCACGACGCCCACATGGCCATCGCCCTTGGCGTGATGGGCGCGCTCGCGCGGCGGCGCGCCACCCTGCGCGGCGAGGTGCGCTTCGTCTTCCAGCCCGGCGAGGAGTCGCCGCCCGGGGGCGCCCTGGCGATGATCGAGGCGGGCGCCCTTCGGGCGGTGGACGCCGTGATCGGCGTGCACCTCGCGTCCGAGCTCGAGGCGGGCAGGGGCGACGTCCGGCCGGGCGTCGTGACGGCGAACTCCGACCGCTTCGAGATCGCCGTCGCCGGCCGCGGCGGCCACGCCAGCCGGCCCCACCTGTGCGTCGACAGCGCCCTTTGCGCCGCCCAGATCCTCGTGGCCCTGCAGACGATCGTGAGCCGTCGCCTGGACCCGCTCGAGCCGGCGGTGGTGACCGTGGGCGAGATCCACGCCGGCAGCGCGCCGAACGTCATCCCCCAGACGGCGCGCCTCAGCGGCACCGTGCGCACCTTCTCCGCCCACGCGCGGCACGTGGCGCGGGCAGAGATCGAGCGCATCTCCGCGGCGGTGGCGGAGGGCGCGGGAGCGACGGCCGAGGTGCGCTACGTCGAGGGCTACCCGGCGTGCGCGAACCCGGAGGGCGAGCCGACCGCCGCCCTGCAGGCGGCGGTGCGCGAGGTGCTGGGCGAGGGCGGGCTCGTCGCGGGACGGCCGCGCCTGGCCGGCGACGACTTCGCCTACTACGGGCGCACGGCCCCCGCCACGTTCCTCTTCCTCGGCTCCGGCGGGCCGGATGGCGCGCCGCACCACAGCCCGCTCTTCCGGGTCGACGAGGCCTGCCTCACGTACGGCGTGGAGATCGTCACGCGCGCGATCGAGCGCCTGGTCGCGGTCGATGTCTGACCCGGCGCCGCGCTTCTCGCCGCGCCCCAGCCGCGCGGCCGAGATCGCCTGGCTGCCCTTCGGGCCGGAGGCGTTCGCCCAGGCGCGGCGGCAGGGCCGACCGCTGCTCCTCGCGATCGGCGCCGTGTGGTGCCACTGGTGCCACGTCATGGACGAGACCTCCTACAGCGACGAGCGCGTGCTAGCGCTCCTGCGCGACCGCTTCGTGGCCGTGCGCGTCGACCGCGACCAGCGCCCCGACGTCGACCGCCGCTACAACCAGGGGGGCTGGCCCACGACCTGCGTGCTGAACGCGGCGGGCAGCCTCCTGTGGGGCGCCACCTACGTGCCGCCCGATGCCTTCGCGCGCGTGCTGGCGCGCCTGGCCGACGCGTACGCGCAAGACCCCAGCCTGGCGGAGGCGCTGCCGCCCGCGGCGGCGCGGGAGGACGGCGCCGGCGCTCTGGCGCGCGCGGCGGCGGAGGGCAGTGGCGAGGGCCTGGCCGCGGTGGTGGACGCGGTGCTCGTGGCCATGGCCGCGCTCGAGGACCGCCACTTCGGCGGCTTCGGCCGGGAGGGGCCGAAGTTCCCGCAGGCGGAAAGCCTCGGCTTCATCCTCGCCCTCGCGCCCTGGCCCGGGCCCCGCGCCGAGTCGGCGCGGGCGATGCTGGCGCGCGCCCTCGACGGCATGCTCGCGGGCGAGCTCGAGGACCGGGTCGAGGGCGGCTTTTACCGCTATGCGACGCAGCCCGACTGGCGCGAGCCCCACTACGAGAAGATGCTCTGGGACAACGCGCTCCTCGCGTCCGCGTACCTGCGCGCGGGCGCGCGCGCGGGCGAGGCGCGCTGGCTCGAGGCCGGTCGGCGCGCGCTGGCCTTCCTGGACGGCGTCCTCTGGCAGGAGAGCGTCGTCGCGTACGCCATGAGCCAGGACGCCGACGAGGAATACGCGCGCCTCGACCTCCCGGGCCGGCGCGCGCGGTCGGCGCCCTACCTCGACACGGTGGTGTATGCCGACGGTAACCTCGTCATGGTCGAGACGCTCGTCGACGCCTGGGCCGTGAGCGGGGACGAGGGGGCGCTCAGGCGCGCGGCACGGCTCTGGGACGGGCTCACCGAGCGGCTCTACCGGCCAGGGGAGGGCTTTCTTCACTGCGACGCCGGCCCAGCGCGCGAGGTCATGGACCAGGTCCTGGCCCTGGGTGCCGCGCTCGCGCTTGAGCCGCTCGGGCGGCCGCGCGACCTCGCGCTCGCGCGCTCCGTGGCCGACGATCTCCTGGCGACGGGCGCGGCCGAGGGGCGTCTGGTCGAGCGCCCGCTCGGCGGCTGGCAGGGGCCCGAGAGCTGGCGCGGCGCACCCGCCATGCCGCTTGTCGCGGAGGGCGGCCGGGCCGCGCGGCATCTCCTCGCCCTCGGCCGGCGTCTGGGCGACGAGCGCTACGCGCGCGCCGCCCGGCGCCTTGTCGAGGGCCTCTCGGCGGAGGCCGGAAGGCTCGGCACGTTTGGCGCGGACCTGGCCCGCGCCGCGTGGCACTTTCGGTCGCCCGTGACGGTGCGCGTGGCGGCGCCGGCCGCCGGCGCCGCCGCGGTCGCGTCGCTCTTTGCGGCGGCGCGCAGGAGTGCTGTGGAGCCGCTGGCGATCGCGCTACTCGGGCGGGACGAGGCCGAGGCCGAGGGGCTTTCGGCCGGCGAGGCGGGCGCGGCGTACGCCTGCCTGGGCGAGGTGTGCGCCGCGCCCGCGAGTCATGCGTCCGAGCTGGTCGAGGCCATCCGGGGGCTGGTGGCACGGTCGGGCAGCGAATTGGTATGGTGAACGCTGAGGACCGGTACGAAAGGGGAGCAGGCATGGCCGCGGGCTATCTCGGGGTCGACCTTGGCGGCACCAAGACGGCGCTCGCACTCATGGATGAGGCGGGCGCCATCGTTGCCGAGGACGTCTTCCCGACCCAGGCGGAGGACGGCCTCGAGTCGTGGCTTTTGCGCACGGCCGAGGCAGGGGGCCGACTCGGCAAGGTGTGGGCGGTGGGCGTGGGCGCGGCCGGTCAGGTGGACGGTCGGGGCGTGCTCGTGGCCACCGCCAACGTGGGCGGCTGGCATGACGTGAACCTGGGCGCACGGCTTGGCGCCATTCTCGGCTGTCCCGGCACGACGGACAACGACGCCAAGGTCGAGCTTCTGGCCGAGATGCACCAGGGCGCGGCCAAGGGCGCCAAGGACGTCTTCCTCATCGCCGTCGGCACCGGCGTGGGCGGCGCGCTGGCGGTGGGCGGGCGCATCTACCGTGGCGTGCACGGCTTCGCCGGTGAGATCGGCCACACCGTGGTGGAGGGCGGCGACCGCCTGTGCGGCTGCGGCCGGGTCGGCCACCTGGAGACGCTCACGTCGGGCACCGGCATCCTGCGCAGCGCGCACAAGCGCGTGGCCGCGGACGGCGGCGCGGGCGAGCTGGCCGAGGCGCTCGGGCGCGAGGGCGGCGCACGCGGCGTGTTCGCCGCCGCCAAGGCGGGGGACCCGGCGGCGCAGGCCGTGCTGGACAGCGCCGCCGAGATCG
>JAKASY010000025.1:0-7689 GCA_021817625.1 Bacillota bacterium
GCCCGCCCAGGCGCCGACCGTGAGGTCCTCCGGCGCATAGTCGGTCACCCCCTTAAGGCGGCGCGTCGACAAGACGAGGTCCACCGGGCCCGACGGCTCTGCCATCTCCTCCTGGCCGCCCGTGCCGCGCACATGCAGGCGCCAGCCCTCCTCGGCCGCGACGCGCACCACCGAGGCGAGCGTGGCCTCGTCGGCGGGCTCGGCCACGGCGAGCGCGCGCTCGCCGTCGACGCGCAGGGCCTCGTCGGGGCCGGTGCGCACGGAGAGGGCGGGCAGCGTAGCGCGCAGTCGCTCGGCGGGGCTCTCGGCCGTGGGGCTCATGCCATCCCTCCGCATCCGCGACCTCATTCGCTCCGGCCGCCCGGCGACCCTCCGCGGCCAGCGTTCGCGCCGGTCGTGGCATGATGGGTAGGCGGACCGGCGTATCGACATGGAAGGGGGACCCGGGGCGATGGCGACGACCACCCTCGAGCGGGAGCGGGCATGGGATCTGCTCTGCCTGTATACGGAGAGCGAGCGCCTGCGCAAGCACGGCCTCGCCGTCGAGGCCGTGATGCGCAGCTATGCCGAGGTGTACGGCCAGGATCCTGACCTATGGGGCCTGACCGGGCTCCTGCACGACTTCGACTACGAGCGCTGGCCAGACCGCCACCCGGCCTCGGGCACGGAGATCCTGCGCGCCGAGGGCTACCCGGAGGAGATGGTGGAGGCCATCCGCTGCCACGGCAACCACCTGGGCATGAAGCGAGGGACCCTGCTCGCGCGCTGCCTCAACGCCTGCGACGAGATCACGGGCTTCGTCGTGGCCGTGGCGCGGGTGCGGCCTGACGGCTTCGCGGGGCTCGAGCCGCGCGCCGTGGTGAAGAAGCTCAAGGACAAGGCATTCGCGCGCGGCGTGAGCCGCGAGGACGTGGCGGAGGGCCTGGAGGAGCTCCAGGTGGGTCGCGAGGAGCACATCGCCCGCATCATCGAGGCGCTCGAGCCGCTGGCGCAGACGCTCCTGACCGACTGACGGACCTACTCCCGCAGCGGCGGCACGCCCTCCAGGGCGAGCAGGCGGCGCTTGGGCTCGAGGCTGCCGCCGTAGCCCCCGAGCCGGCCGCCGCTCGCGACGACGCGGTGGCAGGGCACGACGATGCCGACCGGGTTATGCCCGACCGCCTGCCCGACGGCGTGGGCGCCGCCGGGCCGGCCGACGGCCCGGGCCACCTCGCCGTAGGTGATGGTCGTGCCATAGGGAACGGCGAGGAGGGCCCGCCAGACGCGCACCTGGAAGGACGTGCCGCGCAGGTCGAGGTCGACGTCGATCTGCCGTCGCGTGCCCGAGAGGTACTCCCCGATCTGCCCGGCCTCCGCGGCGAGCGCCGCCGGGTCGTCGACCACCTCCGCGTCGCGGAAGTGGCGGCTGACGTGCGCGCTCAGGGAGCCGATAGCGTCCGCGTCCAGGCTGAGGTAGCACAGGCCGCGCCACGAGCGCGCCAGGCGCAGGCGCCAGAGCGCCCGCTCCAGGATGGCCGTCGCGATCACCTGCACCGTGCTTCCTCCTCTCCGGCGCGCTTGGTCAGGCCCGCCGGCTGGCGTGCTCGAGGGGGGTGCGGCGGGCGAACTCGGCGATCGCCTCGGCGGCGGCGTCCACGTCCTCTGGCGTGTTGTAGTAGTGGAGGCTCAGGCGCACCGCCCCGCCGCGCGGGCTCGCGAGGATGCGGCGGGCGGCGAGGAACGCCGTGAGCGCGTCGGGCACGTCCGTGCGCACCGTCACCTGCGGGCCGCGCAGGGCGGGGTCGAGGGGAGAGTACAGGCTCAGCCCCTGCGCCAGGAGGTGCGCCTGCAGCCGCTCGGCCAGCGCGGCGACGTGGCGCTCGACGGCCGCCATGTCGAGCTCGCCGATGAGCGAGAGCCCGGCGGCGGCGACGTACGCCGCGGGGATGGCCGGCGTGCCGGTCTCGAAGCGGCGCGCCGAGGGCGCGAAGTCGAGGTGGCGGGGGTCGAACGCGTACGGGTTCTCACGCCCGAACCAGCCGGTGTGCGGGGGGCGGTGGGCCGCCACGAGATCGCCTCGCACGTACAGGAAGGCGATGCCCGGGGCGCCCAGGAGGTACTTGAGCGCCCCGGCCACGAGGTAGTCGCAGTCGAGCTCCCGCACGTCGACGGAGAGCACGCCGGCGCCCTGGTACGCGTCGACGAACAGGTGCGCGCCGGCCGCGTGCGCCCGGTCGGCGATCGCCCGGATGGGCAGGCGCAGCCCATTCGCGTAGCTGGCGAGGGGAGCGGAGACGAGGGCGGTGCGCTCGTCGATGGCGGCGAGATAGTCGTCGCCGCGGACGATGCCGTCCGGCGCCGCCAGGTGACGCACAAGTCCGCCGCGCGCCTCCGCCTGGGCGAGCCACACGTGGCCGATCGACGGGAACTCCAGGTCGTTCGTGAGCACCTCGCGCCGGTCGCCGCGAAGCGGCACGGTGGAGGCAACCTGGTTGGCCCCCTCGGATGCGCAGGAGACCACGGCCACCTCGTCAGGCGCGGCGTGGATGAGGCGGGCGAAGGCAAGGCGGCACTCCTCCACGACCTCCATCCAGCGTCCCCACGGCGCGCCGTGCTCCCGCCAGCTGTGCATGAACTCGGCCATCGCCGTGATCACCCGGTCGGACTGGGCGCCTTGGCTGCAGCTGCACAGATGGACGGTGTCGCCCAGAGCGGGGAAGTGGGCGCGAAACGCCTCGACCCGCATGCCAAAGCCCCCCTCGGCCGTGCTGTATGGCTGACGTAGGGATTCGCGCCCAGGCCGCGACGACCCTGGCACGCCCGCCGTGCGCCTGCCGGCGTGGCCCTCGCGCGTCCGCAGGGGTCGGCCGGCCTCCGCCAATTGCTTATGCTGGCCGCAGAGGGAGACAGGGGAGGGCGTGACGGTGGACCACGGGCTCGAGGTGGAGTTCTGGCTGCGGGCGCTCCGCAGGCACGCGGTGGCGCGGGAGGTGGCCGTTCCGGTGGCCGCGGTGCGCCGCGACGGCAGCGGCGCCGAGAGCCTCGTGCCGCTTGCGGCCGGCGGCGCGTGGCCCGATCCGGCCGCGGCGGTGGCGGCGCTCGTCGGCGAGGCGGAGGTCGGGTGGGACAGTCCCCGCCTGGCCGCCGACCTGGACGGGGAGGCGCTCGTCCTCGTCGACGGCGAGGTGCGGGGAGCGCTCAACGCCATGCACCGCTTCGTCGACCTGGACGTGCTCCGAGGCGTCCACCGCCTGCGCCTCGAGGTGCTGCCGACGGGGCTCATGGGGGTGCGCCACCGGCCGCCGCGCGTGCGCGCGCTTGCCTTCCAGGCGGTCGACCGCGCGCTCGAGGCGATCGCCTACGACCTCGAGGCGCTTTCGGAGTGGGCGCGCCTCGAGAGCGTGCCGGCGACGGCGCGCGAGCGCGCGTGGGAAGGCATCCACGCCGCGCTGGAGCCGCTGCGCGCCCTGCCGCCCGACCTGGAGTCGTGGCGTGCCTGGCTCGCGTGCGAGGCCCCGGACGAAACCGCGGAGCAGCTGCGCGCTACCCTGCTCCACGGGGAAGGGCAGGCGCCGCCCCTCGCCGCCGTGCCGGAGGGCGAGCTGCGGAACGCCATGGCGGAGGCCGGTCGGCGCCTGCGCGCGCTCTACGCAGAGCTCGCCCAGGGCTACCCGCGCGGCGTCGGCGGGGCGATCCTCATGGGCCACGCCCACATCGACACGGCCTGGTTGTGGCCGATCCGCGTCGGCCACCAGAAGGCCGTGCGCACGTTTGCCACACAGGCCGCGCTGCTGCGCGACCATCCCGAGGCGCGCTTCGGGGCGTCGGCGCCCGAGCACTACGCGGCGGTCGAGCGCGCGGCGCCGGAGCTGTTCGGCCGCGTGGCCGGCCTGGTCCGGGACGGCCGCTTCCTGCCCCTCGGGGCGTTCTGGGTGGAGTGCGACGCAAACCTGCCCGGGGCGGAGTCGATCGCCCGCCATCTGATCTACGGCCTGAGGTACTTCATGGACCGCTTCGGCGCGCGGCCCGAGGTGGCGTTCCTGCCGGACTCGTTCGGCTTCTCGCCGGCCCTGCCGAGCCTGCTCGCGGCCGCCGGCGTGCGCCTGTTCTGCACGACCAAGCTCAACTGGAACGACACGACCCGCTTTCCCTACGTGGATTTCACTTGGGTCGGCCCGGACGGGGCGTCGGTCCAGGCGCACGTCTTCGGCCAGGGTCACGACGGCTACAACGGCGCGGCGGACCTCCGGGACATCGTTGACACCGTCTCCGGCTACGCGGCCCGCGGCGGCCGCCGGCGCGTGCTCTACACGTACGGGCACGGCGACGGTGGGGGCGGGCCCACGGCGGAGATGCTCGAGCGCCTCAGGCGCTACCGCGAGCTGCCGCTCCTTCCCGCCATGGAGCACGGCGGGCCGGAGGCCCTGCTCGCGCCCGCCGCGGCCCGGCCCCTCTATCGCGGCCCCCTCTACCTCGAATACCACCGCGGCACGTACACGTCGCAGTCCTGGGCGAAGCATCTGGCGCGGCGCGCGGAGGAGGCGCTCAGCGCGTCGGAGGCGGTCGACGCCTGGGCGTCGCAGGGCGGCGCGCCCAGCCCGGCCGACGACTGGCGATCGCTCCTGCGCGGGCAGTTTCACGACATACTGCCCGGGTCGTCGATCCACGAGGTGTACGTGGACCTCGAGCGGGAGTGGCGCGCGCTCCTGGCACGGGCGGAGGATCGCCTTGCTCGCGCCGCAGGGCGCTTGGCCGGGACCGGCGAGCAGGCCCTCGTCGTCGTAAACCGCTCCTCGCTGCGCGCCCCCGCCCAGACGTGCCTCGTCGAGCGCGCGCTCCAGGCGGCGTCGACGGACGGCAGGCCGCTGCGTGTGCAGCGCGCAGGGGCGGGGACGATCGTGGAGGTGCCGCCGCTTGAGCCGTTCGGCGTCGCCGTGCTCGCGGTGCGCGAGGGTGCGGGCGACGGGCCGGTCGGCGAGGGATCGCCCGCGGCGGCGGCCTCCGGCACGGTCGCCCTTGCGCATGGCCGCCTGCGCCTGGAGGTCGCGGCCGAGGGCATCACCGCGCTGTGGCATGGGGGTGAGCGCCTGACGGCGGGGCAGGTGATCGCCTACCGGCAGCACCCCGAGCGCTACGACGCCTGGGAGCTCGTACCGCCCGCGGACCGCGCGCCGGTGGCGCTCGCGCACGCCGCACCCAGCGTGGAGGATGGGCCGCTGCGCGCGACCGTCCACCTCCGCCACACGACGCCCGGCGGCACAGAGATCCTCGAGGACATCACGCTCGACCGGGTACTCGGCCACGTCGAGGTGGGCCTGCGCGTACGCGCCGCCGAACGCCGCCTCGTGATCGCCTACGAGCTTCGGACCAGCCTCGACGCCGAGCACGCCACGGCGGGCGGGATGATCGGCACCGAGCGCCACCCCGCCGTGCCGGGCGGGCCCGCGGACAGCGCCCGCTACGAGTGGCCGGCGCACGCCTGGGTCGACGTCTCCGAGCCCACGCTCGGCCTCGCCGTGCTGAACGACGGGCGCTACGGCCACGCCTTCGCCGACCGGACGCTGAGCGTGACGCTCGTCACGACGCCGCTCTACCCCGATCCGCTGGCCGACCGGGAGGCGGCGCCGGCCCGCCTCGCGCTCGTGGCCCACGACGGCGACTGGCGCAGGGCCGACATCGACGCGCGTGCGCATGCCTTCTCCGCGGGGCTGGCGACCCGGCTCGGCGCGTTTTCGCAGCCGCACGCCCCCGCGCCGATCCTCGGCCTGCCTTCCGGCATGCGCCTACTGGCGTTCAAGGGCGCCGAGGACGGCTCGAGTGACATCGTCGCGCACCTCCTCGAGGGGCGCGGCGAGCGTGGCGAGGCCCGCCTGGCGTACGGCCTGCCCATCGAGGACGCCTGGCAGGTGGACCTGGTGGAGGAGAGGCGCCTAGACCCTCCAGGCGCCGCTGTGCGCTACGAGGCCTCGGACGGCACCGTCGCCCTGCGCTACCGCCCGTACGCGCTCATCGCCCTTCGCGTGCGACCGCGCCGTCCGTCGGACGCGGCAGGCCACGCCGCGGGGTAGGCGCGCCGGGACCGTTGGGCGGTCGCTAGGCCTGGCGCAGCACGACCTCGATCTCGGCCTCCGGGCCGTCCGGCAGCGAGAGATCCGGCGCAATGTCCCCGCCCGACGTGCGCGCGCGCAGGATCGTCAAGCCGACGGGCGCGCGCAGGTGCAGGGCGGCGCCGCTGCGCTGCCGGCCCTCGCGCCGCACGCGCAAGCGGCCGCGCCCGCCCGCCTCCTCCCAGGAGAGGTGCGTCAGGCGGCAGTCGCCCCGCTCGTGCGCCGTGCTGTCACCGTCATCCTCGAACAGGGTGAACTCCCCACGGCCGCCGGGCATGACGGTGACGTCGATGCGCTCGAAGCGGTGCACGCGGTCGGCGGGCGCCGCGTCGGCCACCAGGACGGCGCCACCCCGCGCGAAAAGCGGCAGCGTGCCGAGGGGCGCCGCAGCCAGGTGGTAGCCCGGTCCGTCGAAGGTCTGGGCGGCGCCCCCGTCGATGCGATACCAGCGCCCCTCCGGCAGGTAGACGGCGCGCGCCTCCTTGGCGGGCTCCAGGACCGGGGCGACGAGCAGTCCCGGCCCGACCATCACCTCGTCCTCCAGGCGAAGCGCCGTGCGATCGGTGGGGAAGGCGTAGCCGAGCGGCCGCCAGATCGGCTCGCCCTCCGCGTGCGCGGCGAAGAGGAGCGAGTACAGGTACGGAAGGAGCGTGTAGCGCAGGCGCATGTGGTCGCGTGCCATCGCCTCCACCTCGGGGCCGAAGGCGTACGGCTCCTGGTTGGGCGAGGTGATGCTCGAGTGGTTGCGGCAGAGCGGCATGAGGCTCGCCACCGCGAGCCAGCGCGCGAACAGCTCCGGCGAGGCCTCGTCGCTAAAGCCGCCGATGTCCACGCCGCAAAGCGGCACGCCGCACAGGCCCATGCCCGCCACGGTCGGCAGGCTCGCGCGCAGATGCTCCCACCAGCTCGCGTTGTCGCCAGTCCAAAGCGCGGCGTAGCGTCCGATCCCGAGGTAGCCCGCGCGCGAGAGGATGAACGGGCGGCGCTCGGGCCTGTGCCGGCGCAGGCTCTCGTAGGTCGCCTGGTTCATGAGCAAAGGAAACGCGTTGTGCACGCAGTCGTGGCGCCAGGCGGCGCCCTCGCGGTCGCGGTGGACGGCGTCCGGCGGCAGGGTGCGCGGGCCGCGCGGGTCCTCGCCCTCCAGGATGATGAAGCTCGGCTCGTTCATGTCGTTCCAGATGCCGTCCACGCCGTCGGCCACGATGGGCGCGTACATGCGGTGCCACACCTCCGCGGCCTCGGGCCGCAGGTAGTCCGTGATCGCCGTGTCGCCGCCCCAGAGCTGGCCGGTGGCGACCGCGCCGTCCGGGCCGCGCACGAGGGCGTCCGCCACCTCGGCATCCCCGTAGCGCGGGTCGGACGTGTTCACGCCGGCGTTCGAGATGGGCACGAGGCGCACGTCCATACCATGCAGGGCGTCGACGAACGCCTTGGGATCGGGAAAGCGCTCGCGGTCCCAAAGGAGCGGCCGACCGCTGTCCTCGTAGTCGAGGTCCATGTACATCGCGTCGAGCGGTAGGCCGCGCCGGCGAAACTCGCGTGCCACCGCCAGGAAGCCCTCGGCATCGCCGTATCCCCAGTGGCTCTGCTGGTAGCCGAGGGC
>JAKASY010000025.1:7699-10187 GCA_021817625.1 Bacillota bacterium
GGGCCCACAGGGGCGGCAGGTTCGCCGGGCCGAACACCGCGCCAAGCCGGCGCATCACGTCGGCAGGCCGCGGCCCGGCCAGGACGACCAGGTCGAGGCCACCCCCGACGCTCTCCACGCGCATCCGGTCGGGGCGGTCGTGGCCCACGTCCCATCGGCTCTCGCCGCCCCAGGCGACGGCCAGGCCATAGGCCCGATCGCCGTCCAGCACGAGCGCGAAGGGAAGGGAGGCATACATGGGGTCGGCGTCCGGCGTGTGTGGGTACACGTCGCGGTTCCAGAACACGTAGCGCCGGCCGCGCCGGGCGAATGGGCCCATCTTCGCGCCCATGCCCAGGACCTCGGCCCCGTCCGGCAGGAGGATCTCCATGGCCGCGCTACCGCGCGCAGCGGCGATGCCGCACTCCGGCGTGCGGAGGAGCGTCCGGCCCGCGCCGTCGCCTACCTCGAGCGCCGCGCGCGCGGCGTCGAACGCGACCTTCATGCCCGCGAGCTCCAGGCGTTCGCCGTGGGCCTCGGCCGGCAGCGCGGCCACCCCGCCTCCGTCCAGGGCCGGCACGGCGCCCGGGGGCAGGCCGACGCGGTCCCCGGCGTGCACCGCCCGAAAGACCAGCGCGCCCGCGCCCGCCGCCCGCACGCTCACCGTCGCGCCGTCCGCCTGCCACAGGGCGGCGGACGCGGCTGTCGCCACGCCGTCGTCGTTCATCGCTTGACCTCCCAGTCGCGGTTGAACCGCTTCGACCAGCCTACCACGCCGCGGCGCTTGGCCGTGCGCCCCTACGCCCCGTCGCGTGACCTCCGCCCGAGCAGGCGCGCGCGCGCGAGCCGTCCCGCCTCGCCCAGCGCCACGAGCGCCGTGCCGCCGCCGTCCGCCGCCTCCTCGAGGGCCGCGCGCGCGGCCGCGAGCTCGACCTCGAGCGCGTCAAGCGCGCCGCGCACGTTCGCCGCGTTCTCGGCGCTCACGGCGTCCATCCAGGCGGGCTGCGCGCTCAGGCGCAGCATGCCTTCGAGGCCCGGACCGGCAAGCGCTCCATCCACCGCGCCGGCTTCGGCCAACCGCGATGCGGCGCGCGCCAGCGCACCCGACAGGAGATATGGCAGGTGGCTCAGGGCCGCGACGGTGCGGTCGTGGGCGTCCGCCCCGATATCTACGCACACCGCGCCGACCGCGTGCGCGAGCGCCCGCACCCGCTCCACCGCCTCGTCGTCGGCGCACGCGCTGCGCACGATCGCCCACGGCCGCGCCGCGAACATGTCCGGGTCGGCGTTCGTCGTGCCGCCGCGCTCACGGCCGGCCATCGGGTGGCTGCCAACCAGTCGCGCCTCGGGCAGGCACTTTGCGAGAAGCGCAAGCGGCGCGGCCTTGAGGCTGGTCAGGTCGGTCACCACCGCATCGGGGCCAAGGCATGGCCGCACCGCTTCGGCGGCCGCGGCCAGGGCGCCGAGCGGCACCGCCAGCACGACCACCTCGCAGGAGCCTAGGGCGTCCGTCGGCGCCGGCGCGAGCACGCCGCCGGCGAGGCGCGGCCCGAGCTCGGCGCGGGCGGCCTCGTCGGGGTCGGCGCCGACGATGGCGACGCCCCGCCGCGCCAGGGCGAGCGCGAGCGACCCGCCCATGAGCCCGAGGCCGACGATGCCGACACGGCTTGGCCCGTGAGCGCCGATCACGCCGCGCTCCCCACACGCCCACGCGCGAGCGCGTGCGGCACAAGTCGGGGCACGCCGAAGCCGCACACGCGCTTCGCCTGCCTCCTCCCGCCCGCGCCTGGCGCCGGCCGCCTCTCGGACCGGCCCGGCCAGTCCACGCCACTAAGCATGAGCACAGCCGCCCGGCGACGACAAGGTCGCCGGGCGGCGGCCGCGCTACGCCCTACACACCGCCGGCGAACGGCACCGCGCGGGCGGGGCCGCCGCAAAGGTCCGGCCTGAGCGCCGTCGCGCCCCGCAGGTAGACGTGGCGCACCTCCTGCGGGCGCTTGCGCGTGTTCCACAGAAGAAGGGCGCGCACGCAGCGTGGCAGGTCGTCGTCGCCGGCCGCCTCGCGCACGTCGAGAAGCGGCACCGCGCGCCAGCCGAACGTGCGGGCGCCCGCCGCGGGAAACGCGGAGCGCAGGTCGTCCGTGACCGAGAAGAACACGGCGGCGAGGTCGTCCGCCGCGATGCGGTTGGCCCGGACAAGCGCGTCGAGCAGCTCGTGCACGGCGGCCTCGATCGCCGCCGGGCTGTCCTCGGCGACGGTCGTGGCGCCGCGCACGCCGCGCATCATGTAGGGGCGATCGACGCCCCGGCGGGGACCGGCCTCTTCGACCGTCCCGGCTCCTGCTCCCGACACCGATCCCGCCCTCCCTCATGTTCTACCGTCCTACCGTCCTACCAGGGGAAGCGGAATCCCCGGCCCTCCGGCCGTCGCGACGCACGCGCGGCGACGCGGAGTTGCCTCGGAGTGTAGCCAACGGCCGCGCTACCCGTCAAGAAGGCTCGCGAGATC
>JAKASY010000026.1 GCA_021817625.1 Bacillota bacterium
GACAGGCACCAAGTGACCGAGCGGCGGCTCTCCCTACTCGGTAGGTACCTGACGCTATGGATCTTCCTCGCCATGGGCGTGGGTGTCGCCATCGGCGCATGGAGTCCCGGGATCGTGCACGAGGTCACCGCCGCGAACATGGGCACAACATCGGGTCCCATCGCGGTCGGGCTCGTCCTGATGATGTACCCGCCTCTCGCCAAGGTTCGCTACGAGCAGCTCGGGTCGGTCTTCCGCGACGTCAGGGTGCTCGGGCTTTCCCTCGTGCAGAACTGGCTGATCGGACCCATCCTGATGTTTGCGCTCGCCGTGCTCTTCCTCCGCCATAGCCCCCAATACATGGCGGGGCTCATCATGGTCGGCCTCGCCCGCTGCATCGCCATGGTCATCGTCTGGAACGACCTCGCGCAGGGGGATCGGGAGTACGCCGCCGCGCTCGTGGCATTCAACTCGATCTTCCAGATCCTGTTCTACGCCGCGTATGCCTACTTCTTTGTGACGGTCCTCCCCGGTTGGCTCGGGCTGCGAAGCACTGTTGTGCACGTTTCGATGGGCGAGGTGGCCCAAAGCGTCCTCATCTACCTCGGCCTTCCGTTCATCGCGGGTATCGTGACGCGCTACGGAGTCACCCGCCGGTACGGCCAACGTTGGTATGAGACCGTTTTCCTCCCCAAGCTGAGCCCCTTGACCCTTGTCGCCCTTCTGTTCACCATCGTCGTCATGTTCTCGCTCAAGGGCGGAGCGATCCTTAGGTTGCCACTCGACGTGTTGCGTATCGCGGTGCCGCTCGCTCTCTATTTCGCCCTGATGTTCGCCGTGTCGTTCCTTCTGGGGCGACGCGCCGGCGCGAGCTATGCGCAGACGGCCACACTGTCCTTCACCGCGGCTAGCAACAACTTCGAGCTCGCGATCGCCGTGACGATCGCGGTCTTCGGAATCGGCTCAGGCGCCGCCTTCGCTGCGGTCATCGGACCGCTCGTCGAGGTGCCGGTGCTCATCTCGCTCGTCCGCGTGGCCCTGCGGTTGCAGGATCGGTACTTCAATCCGCAGCTGACCTCGGTGGCAACCCTGGACCCGCCATAAGCAAACCGCCACAGGCAGAATTGGCCGTCCCGGGTCACGACAGGACCGGCGCGGCACGGCCACACTGTCGGTCGCGGGACGTCGGACGCAATCTCCCATCGCCTTGGAAGATCGAGGCGGTCGCGGTCGTGTGGCCCTACGCCGGCTCCCCTTGCGGTTCGACATCCAGATCGCCATCGCCGGTACGAGCATCTGTAGGGCAGCTCCTCCACCGCGGAAGTGGCGCAAGCGCCCGTGCCGCCGTGCTCGCCAATTGAAGGCCCGCGTCGGTTGCGACGGGCACGAATGCCAGAGTCCCTTCCAGGTCGTTCGGCTGGCCGTCCGGGGTCAGTCTACCCTGTGCGTCTGTGGCGGCTAGGCGCACGCTTCAATCATGCTTGATGCAACCATGGTTGAAGCGAAGACGGTCGCGCGCTTCCACGCACTCGCAGATCCAACGCGTCTGCGGATCGTCGCAGCGCTCGCGCAGCAACCGCGATGCGTGTGCGAAGTGCAGGCCGTGCTCGCGCCGATTGCGGCGAACCTGCTGTCGTATCACCTCGCGGTGCTCCGCGCCGCGGGGCTTGTGAGCGTGCGCCGCCGTGGCCGCTGGGTCGACTACCGCCTTGAGTACGCCGCGTTCGAACCGCTTGTCGCTTGCCTCCCTAGGACTCCGGCGGCGGAGCCCGCCGGACGGCACACCTTGGACGCGCCCGCCCCGCTCGCCAAGGCGCGACGACGAAGGGCGCGGGCGGATGTGCCCGGCACCGGTCCGCCGTCCGGGCGCGCGTCCGACGAACCGCCCTCGCGGTCGGAACCACCGTCAGCGGCGAGCGCCTGTGGTCGTCGCGATTCCGGGATTCGGTGAACGCACGAGCAATGGGTGTCTCGGTGAAGCCGGCCACGCATCCTGGCACAACGGCAACAGCCAGCGGCTAATACTGCGACTCTTGGGAGGATCACCATGGCAGTCGACATCCAGACACGCTACACGCCGCCAGCCTGGGCGTTCACGTTCCACGGCCACCAGTGCCCGTTCATGCCGCTCGGGTGGCGCATGGGCGTCATCGCGTTGCACCGCCTGCAGCTGGAGCGCGAGTTGGATCACACTCTGCACGTCATCTGCGAACTCGGTGAAGGTCACCCGCAAACCTGCCTGATGGACGGCATCCAGGCGGCGACCGGCGCCACGTTTGGAAAGACGCTGATGGAGAAGACCAACTGGGGCAAGCTCGCGGCAACCTTCTGGTACCCGGGCATCACGGCCGTGCGGTACGCCCTACGCAACTCGTTTCTGAGCGCACTTGGCGAGCAGGAGTTCTTCGCGTGGCGAAAGCGCGGCGTGGAGCCATCGAGCATCCCTGAAGCCGTCACGGACGCCGCGATCGCGTGGACGCTCGCCCAGCCGGACGATGTGGTGTTCAGCGTGTCCGAGCGCCCCGACTTCTCCTATCTGCCGCCGAGGGGCTCCTTCAACCGAGCCACCTGCTCTGCCTGCGGCGAGTCGGTGTTCGAGCGCTACGTGCGCATCCAAGACGGCCTCCCAGTCTGCATCCCGTGCTCGGGGTACAAGGCCTGACCTCACGGCGGCTGGCCGCAGGTGGGAGGTGTGTCGCGTGGTCGCTCTCGCTACGGTGCTGGTCTTCGCCGTGTCCGCCGTGTTCGCCATGCTCGGGCTGGGCGGCGGCATGCTCTACGTCCCCATCTTCCATTGGCTGGGCTTCAACCTGAAGGACGTGGTGATCCCACTCAGTCTCCTTCTCAACGGTCTCAACACCCTGGTTGCGCTTGGTCCATACGGCAGGAACGGCCTTGTCGACTGGCGCGGCGGGCTGCCCATGGCTCTTGCCGCCTTCGTCTTCGCGCCGCTCGGCGCGTTGGTTGCTCCAAGCGTGCCGAGCCGGGTCCTGCTCATCCTGTTCGCCGCCGCTGTGATCGTGGCCGCTATCCGCACGCTGCTCGTGGCGAACCGTCCAGACGCGGCCGGGCTCGCACCCCTGGGCCGGCGGATGCTGGTCGGCAGCGCGGTCTCGGCTGCGGCTGGATTCATCGGCGGACTGCTCGGGGTCGGCGGCGGGTTCATCATCGCCCCGCTCCTTATGTGGATTGGGTACAACAGCAAGCGTGGCGCCGCGACAACAGCCTACATCGTCACGTTCTCAAGTTTCTCCGGATTCATCGGCCACGTGTCGCACATGGCCATCAACTGGACGCTGTTCGCCAGCCTCGCTGGGGCGGTGATCGTCGCGTCGCTGCTCGGCTCCTGGTTCATGGCGAACAAGGCGAAACCTTCGTTGGTGAAGTGGCTCTACGGTGTCCTCCTCCTCGGCGTGGCGGTGAAGCTCCTGGTCTAAGACGCCGGCACAACGTGCACGGGGCAAGAATGCGTGAGGCTCTGCAAATCTGACAGCTGGTGACGGGAATTATGGCCACCATACCACCGTAGGTCCGGCGGTGGCATCGGTCGGGCTTGAGCCAATCAGATGGTCCTCAAAGCCCTATGCGCTTCAGGGAGATCGGGCGCCACCGGCGCGGCATACGTCCGGTGGATCATGCGGTCCCCTCCTGCCAGGAGGCGCGGTAGCGCTTCTGCTCCTCGGTCTCCAGCTCGAGCCCGATGCCGCGCGCCTGCAGCGATAGGCGGGCAACCTCCTGGTCGAGGCTGTCCGGGAACGGGTGGACGCCGGGGGACATGGCCTGCGACGCAAGGTGCAAGAGCGCCAGCGCCTGCACGGCGAATGAGAGGTCCATGATCTCCACCGGGTGGCCGTCCCCCGCCGCCAGGTTGACGAGGCGCCCTTCGCCGATGAGGTAGAAGCGGCGCCCGTCCGGCGCTGTGTACTGCTCGACATTCTCGCGCGCCGGCTCCGGGGCTCCGCATAGCTCGCGTAGGGCGACCTTGTCGATCTCGACGTCGAAGTGGCCCGCGTTCGACAGGAGCACGCCGTCGCGCATCGCCTCGAGGTGCTCTCGGCGAACGACGCGCAGCGCGCCCGTGACCGTCACGACGATGTCCGCCTTCGGAGCGAGATCCGCCATCGTCCCGACCTCGTAGCCGTCGAGCCACGCCTCGTTCACCTTGACGGGATCGATGTCGACGACGCCGACGCGCGCGCCGAGTCCCCGCAGCCGCTGCGCGACACCCTTGCCGCACTGGCCGAAGCCGACGACGAGCGCGTATCGACCCGCTACGGTGAGGTTCGTCGAGCCCATGATCGCCTCGACGACCGACTGGCCGGTACCAAAGCGGTTGTCGAAGAGGTGCTTCATCCGCGCGTCGTTCACGGCGATCACTGGCACCCGCAGGACACCGTCCGCGTGCATCGCCCGCAGGCGGACGAGACCCGTCGTCGTCTCCTCGGCGCCGCCGCGCACCTGCTCCAGGAGCTCCGGCCGCCGGGTGTGCAGGCGCGCGAGCAGGTCGCCACCGTCGTCGACGACAAGGGTTGGGTGGTGGTCGAGGACCTGATCGAGGTAACCGAAGTACTCTTCGGGGCTGGCGCCGTGCCGGGCGTGCACGTGGACCCCCTGCTGCGCGAGCGCCTCGGCGACGGCGTCCTGCGTCGACAGCGGGTTCGAGCCGGCGATCGCGACCTCAGCGCCCAGCGCCTCCAGGGCAAGCGCGAGGCGGGCGGTCTTCGCCTCGAGGTGCAGCGCCATGCCGACGCGCTGACCGCGCAGGGGCGCCTCCGCGTAGCGCTCCTTCACGAGGCGCGCCAGGATTGGCATATGATCATCGGCCCATGCAATGCGCCGGGCGCCAAGCTCGCTCAGAAGATCTCCTCCGGTTTCTGGGAACGGCTACTGTCCCGATTCTCCCCGATGGCTGCCGCGTCCTGCGGCAGGAGTCTCGAGACCGTCCCGCTGCTGTGCCATCCCGGTGACCCCGTGCCGCGAGCGGCAAGGCCGCCCGCCGACCACCTCTAGGCCACACGTGGCCCAGAGGTGGCGCAAGCGCGGTCAAGCGCTCGTCCGCCGGCCTGCTGGTGCGGCACGCCGATGGTGCCGGTGGAACTCGACGGAGCGGATCGATGGAACCGTCAGGGCCCGTGGGTTCGAGTGAGGGCCGTGCCCGCCTGGCGGTGCCTCGAGGGGCACGACACCGTTCTCGACAGCGACGTCATCGGCGCAGAGCAGGCATTGATCAGGGACGGTCCCCACCGCTCCGGCGCGCTCGAGGAACGGCGCGGCACAGGGCAGGACGTCTAGGGTAACAGGCCTGCTACAAAGGCCGCGGCCGAGGCTCCTCCTCCTTGAGCTCCTTGCCCAGAAACGCCAGGACCCTATGCCACGAATCGCCCGCCACCTCTGCCTGGTAGTTGGGTCCGGTGTCGTTGAAGAACGCGTGCTTGGCGCCCGGGTACACGTGATAGTCGAACTCCTTGCCTTCTCTCTCCATGGCGCGGACCAGGTCGGGAACAAGATCCGTGATGCGCCGGTCGTCCCCACCATAGAGCCCGAGCACTGGACAGCGGATTTCCCCCACCGCGTCGAGCGGCGGGTTCTCACCATAGAAGATCACGATCGCCCTCAGGCTTGGCGAGAGCGTCGCCAAGCGAGCGGTAAGGCCGCCACCCATGCAGAATCCGAGGCTGCCGACGCGCTCCGCTCGCACGTCGGGACGCGACCGTAGGTAGTCGAGCGCTCCCACGAGATCCCAGGCAAAGCGTTCACGCTGCTCGGGGCTCATCACCCGCACCAGCGTCGCGATGGCCGTCTGCTTGTCCGGGGATAGGCCCTTGACGCGCTCGCCCAGGGTCGATGGGTCGCGCTGCACCTCCGGTGGCGCGTTTCGAAGGAAGAGCATGCCGGCCATGATGTTAGTCGGAGACATAGCGTCCCTGAGCTCGCCCGTGTACAGATCGGGTGCCAGAGCGAGGTAGCCCTGCCGGGCGAAGCGGCGTGAGACGTCCCGGATGTGCTCGACTAGGCCCCAGATCTCCGAGACCACGATCAGGGCAGGATGCGGCCGCCCACTGGCCGGGGCAGCAACGTAGGCGTCGATCGGCCGACCGTCGCCCTCGAAGCGCACGTCCTCCGTCTTGACCTCCACGGCAGTTCCCCCCGAGCTTGTTTGTCGTGTTCGAGCGCCACGAACCCATGCGCAGAAGACCTGTCGAACACGCTATGTCGGTGCAAAGTGGACGACGGTCGGCTGGAAAGACGATCGTCCACCCGTCTGTCGTCCCACCTCGACACGATTCTTTGGCGCCCGACCACGAGCAATCAGCCGTCACGCCACGACGGCCAGCCGGGCGCGTTGGCACGCGCGCTTGTGACCGCGTAGACGATTCCAGTCTGGAGACGCCGCCAGCGGTTTGGCAACGGAGCGCGTGACAGAAATTCTGATCATTGTCCAAAAAAACTACGAAAACCGACCGTACCCCGCTCGCCCGCGGATGATACAATAAAAGAGCCCCGCGCGTCGGCGCCGTCCGCGCGAACAGGGAGGCGATTGGCTTTGGACGTTGGGGCGACTTGGCGTTCTTGGCTCGTGGCCGTGTTCGGCGCGTGGTTTGTGATCGACAGCTTTATCTATTCCAGCGCGAAGGCACACTCGGACATCTTCTGGAGCTTCCTCGTCATTGGCGCACTCATCCTGATCGGCAGCGTCTGGGTTGCCTTGCAGTCACCCACGGAGCAGACTTGGCGGTCCTGGGTCATGGCTGTGCTCAGCGCCTGGATCGCGGTGTCCCCGTGGCTGCTGAAGTTCTCGTCCCACAGCACGGACACCTGGATCAGCCTCGTGGTCGGCGTTCTCGGTGTCGCTGGGAGCGTCTGGGTTGCTTTGCAGCCGTCCGTGGCTGGTGCGGCGCCACCAGCCTCGACGACGCGGTCAGCGTGATCTTGATGACTATCGGCTAGAGCGGATACGGCGCCATGTGCGGAGCGAGGCGGAGGGTGTCGAGCCCTCCGCCTGGGTGTGGTGGTCCGCGCCGTCCGCGACCATAGCGAGCGAGAGCGCGCGTGATGCGGTCACGGCTGGTGTACTGGGTTACCCATGCAGGTCCGCCGCCGTACCAGCACTCTCGGCGTGGCTGATGGCCTCTGGGTCGCTCTCCCGCGACGGTTGGCCGGTGCGGCGGCAGGGCGCGGTCGGCACGGCCGGAGCCGACGAAGCGAATCAGCCAGAGCGGCTGCGGCGACGCGGCGGCCACTCGGCGGTGCCCAACGACTCACAAAGTGGCCAGGAGGGCGTCCAGGGTGGAGTCGTCGAGGCGTGGTGCACCGCGCACGGCCGCGAGGATGGCGGCCGCAGCGGCGGGCGTCGCCGCCTGGCGCCTTCTCAGGGCATCGAGCGCCCGAGCGCCCACCGCTTCCTGCGCCGCGCGCATCTGGGCCTCCTCGGGGTCGTCGACGAGGGGCAGGGCAGCGCCGGCGGCCGGCACCCATAGACGCAGGTTGTCGATCAGGCGCGTGGCGCCCACGCGCGCCGCCACCGCGATGAGCGTGCGCCCTAGGAGGCGGGCCGGCCGCTCCAGGCGGTCGGGCTCCACCACCTCGGCGTACTCCGGCTCGACGCCGGGCGCCGAAAGCGCTGCCAGGACGGCACCGCGCACTCGCGCGGGGTCGCGCTCGCCAGCGTCAATCAACGCGCTGCCGGCCTGCAGGGCGCGCGACAGGGCGAGAGCGCGCGGCCGCTCCGCTGGGGACAGGTAGGCGTTGCGCGAGCTCAGGGCAAGACCGTCGGGCTCGCGCACCGTGGCGACGCCGACGATCGCCACAGGCAGCGCGAGGTCGCTCGCCACCTGACGCACGAGGGCGAGCTGCTGCGCGTCCTTCTCGCCGAAGTAGGCGCGATCGGGCCGGCAGGTGCCGATGAGCCGAAGGACGATGAGCGCCACGCCGGGGAAGTGGCCCGGGCGGCTCCTAGCGCACATCTTGTCCATGAGGGACGGCACGTTGACGGTGGTGCGCGGCGTCTGCGGCAGGAGGTCGTCCACCGGCGGCACGTAGACGACCTCGGCGCCGGCCGCGGCGGCCACGCCGAGGTCACGCGCCTCGTCGCGCGGGTAGCGCTCGAAGTCCTCGCCGGGCCCGAACTGGAGCGGGTTGACGAACACGCTCACGACGGGCGCGGTGCCATCGCGCAGCGCCCGCCCGATGAGCGCCGCGTGCCCCCGGTGCAGGTAGCCCATGGTGGGCACGAGGCCGATCGGGTGGCCTTGCGCGCGCATCGCCTTCAGGGCCACGGCGAGGTCGGCGCGGCTGCGGCAGACGATCACGGCTGCCGGTCGCCCTCCGCCGCCTCGTCCCGCTCGTCGTGGAACTCATGCTCGGGCGCAGGGAAGCGGCCCTCCCGCACATCCTGGGCGAAGGCGCCGACGGCGCCCCGAATGACCCCCGCGACGTCTGCGTACGCCTTGCTGAACCTGGGCACGCGGCCCTGCGTGAGGCCCAGTAGGTCGTGCAGCACGAGCACCTGGCCGTCCGTCTGGGCGCCGGCGCCGATGCCGATCGTGGGTACCGGCAGCTCAGCGGTGAGCGCGCCGGCAAGCTCCGACGGCACCATCTCAAGCACAAGGGCCACGATGCCGGCGTCGCACAGGCGCGCGGCGTCCTCGCGCAGGCGGGCGGCTCCCGCCTCCCCCCGGCCCTGGACCCGCCGCCCGAGCAGCGGACTTGCCTGGGGAGTGTAGCCGAGGTGGCCAACGACCGGGATGCCGTAGCGGCTGAGCGCCTCGGTCTGGGGCGCAACATGCGCGCCACCCTCGAGTTTCACCGCGTGGGCCGAGGCCTCCACCATGAGGCGCCCGGCGGTCGCGAGGGCTCCGTCGACGCTGACGTAGCTCAGGTAGGGCAGGTCGACCACGCGCATGGTGGCTGGTGCGCCACGGGCGACCGCCTGCCCGGCGCGCACCATGTCCTCGACCGTGACGGGCAGCGTGGACGGATAACCGAGGACGACGGTACCGATCGAGTCGCCCACCAGGATTGTGTCGACCCCAGCGTCTTGGGCGAGGCGCGCGGTCGGCTGGTCGTATGCCGTAACCCACACGAGGGGCGGCTTCGCCCCCTTGCGCCGGCGCAGCTCGGCAAGGGTCATGCGCGTTCGGCGGATGCGGTGCGAAGTACCGTGCGGACGGCCATCGACATCCTCCCTTGGGTCGCGCCAGGGCGGGGGCGATGTGGACGCCACTATCTTAGCGCGACGGGGCAGCGCCTCCTACGACCCGGCCAGATCCTCCGCCAGCCGGCGCGCCACCGCCGCGCGGCGCGCCTCGACCGCCTCGCCGGCGGGGGTCGCCGCCTCGAGCGCGCACAGGCCGACAGCGTCGTAGAGCCGCCGCACGTCGTCCTCCCCGTGTGCCCGCAGCCAAGCCACGTGGGCCGCCACGGTGCCCAGGTCACCACGGGCGAGCGGACCGGTGACCGACCGGCCCCCCTCGGCCGCGTAGGCCGAGAGAGCCTCGGCCGCCAAGTGGGCCAGCCCTTCCGCCACGGCCGGCGGCAGGTCGGCCGCCTCGGCCACTCGGCGCGAGGCCGCGAGGACGCCCGCCAGGTGACCGGCGGCGAGGCAGGCGGCGAGATGGTAGCCGACCCTGTCCGCCGCTACGATCTCGACCGGCCTCGCCCCGAGGGCCGCCGCCCACGTGCGGCCGCGCGCCACACCGGCGGGCGAGCCCTCGAGCGTCACGGTCACGCCGGCGAGGTCGCGGGGGCGGCCGTCCAGCACGGCCAGGGGGTGGAAGGCGAGGATCTCACCGCCGCCCGCGGCTCGTGCCGCGGGCGCGAGCACCGCGGCGGGGAGGCTGCCGGCCATGTGTGCCCACACGATGCCCGGGCGGGCTCGCGCCGCGAGCTCCGCCGCCCGCGCTCCGACGGCGGCGTCCTCGCTCAGAACCAGGACGGCGTCGGTCTCGGGCAGCACTGCGGCGTCGCAGAGGGCGGTCAGGCCGTGCTCGCGCGCGAACGCCGCGGCCCGGCCCGCGTCGCGCGATACGACACCCATGAGGCGCGCCCCGCACGCTGCGAGCGCGCCGCAAAGGCTGCGGGCGGCGCGGCCCGTGCCTACGACAACGAAGCGGGTCCCGTCCATGCCGACCATGTCGACAACTTCGAGGCAGCGCCGGCCGGCCCTGCCACGGGCGAGCCGCGGCCGCGCGCTCGGCCGGCGACG
>JAKASY010000027.1 GCA_021817625.1 Bacillota bacterium
GAGGCGGTGTGCGACCGTGTGGCCATCCTGCGCGACGGCCGCACGATCGCCCAGGGCTCGCTCGACGAGCTGCGCGGCCCGGCCGCCGTGCGCATCCGCCTCGACCATCCGGGGCGGGCGGAGGACGAGGCGCTGGCCGCGTTCGGGCCGGTGACGCCCGAGGGCGAGTGGCGGGCCGTGGCCATGGCCGAGCCGGGGCGCGTGCCGGAGCTCGTGGCGGCCGTGGTTGCCGCCGGCGGCCGCGTCCTCTCGCTGGAGCGGCGCCAGGGCACGCTCGAGGAGCGGCTCATCGCCCTTCTGGAGACAGAGGGTGAGCGATGAACCTCCTGGTGGTTGCGGGCCTCACCCTGCGCGAGCTGGGGAGGCGCCGCCTGTTCGTCGCCCTCGTGGCCGTGACGCTCGTGACCATCGCCCTGAGCGACTGGGGCCTGCACGCCCTGTACTCGCTCTCCGTGGGTCGGCACGCCAGCCTGTCTCCTGGCGAGGCCGCGTTCATCGGCTCGCAGGAGCTCGTGCTGTTCCTGTTCATGTTCAGCGCGGTCGTGGCGCTCACGGCCGTGGCCGCGGGGGCGCCGGCCCTCGCGGGCGACATCGAGTCCGGCACGCTGCCGGCCTTTCTCGCCCGCCCGCTCGGCCGGGGCGAGGTCGTGCTGGGCAAGTGGCTCGCCCTCGCCGCGGTGCTCGTGGTCTACGTGGGCGCGACCACCGCGCTCGAGCTCGCCGTTGTCCTCTCCGTCGTCGGCTACCGGGCGCCGCATCCGCTCCTTGCCCTCGCCGCCCTCCTGGCGCAGGCCCTGGCCGTCATGTCGCTCGCCCTCGCCCTGGGCAGCCGGCTCTCCGCCATGGCCGCCGGCGTGGTCACGGCAGCCGCCTACTTCGTCTCGTGGGGTGCGGGCGTCACGGGCGGCGTGGGCGACGTGCTCCAAAACCAGCGCTTGATCCGCGCGGCGGCGCTCATGCACCTGATCGTGCCGACCGACGGGCTGTGGCGCGGCGCCGTGTATTTCCTGGAGCCGTCGGGTGCCATCGCCACGGCGCTCATCCAGGCGGCCGGCCACGGCCTCGCCGCGGACCCCTTCTTCGTGACGGCCGTGGAGCCCGCGGCCTTCTACGTGTGGGCGGCGGCGTGGACGGCAGCGATGGTGGCGCTCGCCGTGTGGTCGTTCGCCCGGCGCGAGATCTAGGCCTCGGGCCCGACCTTGGCGGACGGGCTCCGGGCGGGGTCCGGCGTCGGCTAGCCCGCGCTCATCTCCCGCAGGAGGAAGTCCGCGATGCGGCCGTATGCGTCCATGCGGTTTTGGATCTTGGTGAGGCCGTGGCCCTCGTCCTCGTAGCAGAGGTACTCGACCGGGTGGCTGCGGCCCTTGAGGTGCGCAACGATCTGCTCCGCCTCCTCGACGGGCACGCGCGGGTCGCGCCGGCCGTGCACGACGACGAGCGGGGCGCGGATGCGGTCGGCGCGCCGCAGGGGCGAGATCTCCTCGAGCAGCGCGCGATCGCGCTCCAGTGAGCCGTACTCGGCCTCGCGCACGGGCCGGCGCCAGGGCGAGGTGCGCTCGAGGAACGTGACCAGGCTGGCGATGCCGACGAGGTCAACGCCGGCGCGCCAGACCTCCGGGTGGCGGGTGAGGGTGGAGAGGGTCATGAAGCCGCCGTAGCTGCCGCCCATCACGGCTTGGCGGGCCGGGTCCGCCAGGCCGCGCCGCACCAGCTCCTCGACCATGTCTCGCAGGTCGTCCACGCTGTCGAGGCGCTTCTCCACGTCGTCGGCGTGCTCGAACGCGCGCCCGTAGCCCGTCGAGCCGCGCACGTTGGGCTTGACCACCGCCAGGCCCGAGGCGACGAAGAACTGGGCGACAGCGTCGAAGGCCTGACGCGACTGGCTCTCCGGGCCGCCGTGCACGATCCAGAGGGCGGGGTAGGGCGGCGCGGCGCCGGCGGGCCGGTAGAGAAGCGCCTCGACTTTGAGGCCGTCGCGTGCCGTGACCGAGACGGGCTCCGGCTCAACCAGCGACGTGCGCGCCAAGCCGCCAAGGGGCGTGCGGGTGAGTGCCTCTGGCTCGGCGTCGGCGGCCGCCTCAAGGAGGAAGAGGTCGCGGCCGGCGGCCGGGCGGTCCCACACGAAGGCCAGGCGGGCGTCGCCCGCGGAGCGGGTGGCCCAGGACATGCCCTCCACCACGCCGCCGCGGTCGAGGAGGGTGCGCGGCTCGCCGCCCGCCAGATCGAGCAGGCGCACGACGCTCGCACCGCCGTGGTTCTCGCTCAGGGCGAGGACGCGGCCGTCCGCCGAGAGCGCGACCTCCTCGACGTCGGCCATGGGGGCGTACAGCTCGCGTACGCCGCCGCCGCGAGCATCGATGGCGACGGCGGCCGAGAACTCCCGGCCCGCGTCGGTCGCGGCGTAGATCGTGGAGCCGTCCGGCGACCATGCGGGCGTGGCGAAGTGGTTCACCATGTCGGCTGGACCCTCGGCCAGGAGCACGGCCTCGCCCGCGGCGCCACCGGCCTCGTCCAGGGGCACGAGCCAAAGGGCCTGGTCCCGCGTCAGGCGGGTCTCGCGCACGAGCAGGGCGCGACCGTCCGGCCGGAAGGAGAGCGGGTAGAGGAGGGCGTCGCGGTCGAGCACCAGACGGGTGTCGCCGCCGCCGAGCGGCTTTACGTACACGTCGAACAGGTGCTCGCGCCGACGGTTCGAGCTGAACGCCAGGAGCCGGCCGTCACGCGACGGCTGGGCGAGGTGGCGCATGACGCCCTCCCCCGGATCGAGGTCGCGCACGCGCCCTGGCGCCACCTCGAGGAGGCGCCAGCGCTCGTCTCCCCCCTCGTCGACGGCCACGACGTAGGTGCCTGGGCTGCCTGGCAGCGGCCACAGGTCGCCCACCCGGTCGCCGTGGAACGTCAGGCGGTCGGGCCACAGGGGCTCGCCGCCCGGCGGCAGGGCGGCGTGAAACGCCTCCCAGTGCCCGCAAAGGTTGGAGAGGAAGGCGATGCCGCCGCCGTCCGGATCGAAGCGCGGCGTGGATACGCTGGCGCAGTGAAGGTACGGAAGGATCGATGGGCGCTCCTGCATGTGGCTCCGGCGGCCCTGCCGCCGGGCACCCCCTTCCTTGGTGCCGCGATGGGCTGTCACGCCCAGCGTAGACGCCGGCAGCAAGAGCGTCCAGGTGGGGCGGCCAGCCAGCGCTGGCGCATGGCTGGAATGCATGAGAGAGTCTGCAGGCGCGCGCACTGCCTGGCGGATGCGCCAGACTCCGCCAGCCAGATCGCGGCAGAGAGCGAATCCCGGCATCGGACAGACACACCAAATTACTTTATACAAGTTGGCAGGTGCCCCGCCCGGCAGTGCCGGGTCGGGCGTACGGCCCCGGGCCTCCCTCCCACGGTAGCCCGCCGCCGGACGCCCGCAGCACCAAGGAGGGTGCCTGTGAGACCGAAGCTACACCGGCTTGTCGCGTGTACCCTCGCCGCCGGGGCCCTGCTTTCCGCATCAGCGTTTTCCGCCAGCGTCGCCGCGGCCACCACCATGACGATGGAGGCCACGGCATACGGGCTCACAGCCCAGGACAACTACCCGTACGGTGCCACCGACTACTTCGGCCAGCCTCTCACCGCGGGCGACATCGCCGTCGATCCGAGCGTGATCCCGCTGGGCACGTGCCTTTATGTCACGGGCTACTCGTCGCCCTACCTGCCCCAGGGCGGGTTCATCGGCGAGGCCGATGACACCGGCGGCGCCATCAAGGGCGCCCACATCGACATCTTCGAGAACCTGAACAACGAGTCCCAGATCAGCGCCTTCGGCATCCAGCACGTGCAGGTGACCATCCTGGGCAAGAGCCCCGACTCCCCGTCCCAGGCCTCGGGCAGCGCGGCATGCTCGATGTTCTCCAAGCCCGGTGGCCAGGCAGGCTCGGGCGGCTCGGGCGGCTCGGGAGGCAGCGCGGGCGCAGGCTCCGCGAGTAGCAGCCAGGGCGGCTCTCAGAGCGGCGGCGGGTCCGCCGGCGCCGGTGGGGGCAGCGCCTCGAACGGCGGCGGCTCCCAGGGCGGCTCGAACGGCTCGGGCGGAGGAAGCCCCCCGGGGGGCGGCTCCGGCAGCTCCGCCGGAGGCTCGAGCGGCAGCGGCTCCCAGAGCGGGACGGGCGGCTCGAGCACAGGCCACCGCTACCGCTACCGCCACCACTACCGCTTCCACGACCACGGCCACTGGCACCACGACTGGCGTGCCGAGCGGCATCGCCGCCACCGCGCCTGAGCTGCGATCGCGACCCCCGGGGGCCCGGCACGCGCCGGGCCCCCGGCGTCGCCCTCCCTCGCCGCAGGGCCTGGCCGGGGAGAGGCCGAAGGCTTCCTCGAAGGAGGGCTCTTGTTGCGAGACACCCTGCGCGCGCTCGGCGTCGCGATCGGCGCCATGGAGCCGGGCCCGGCGAACAGCATCGCCGACGTGCCCGGCGTGCGTGTGGGCCACCACACACGGATCACGGGCGAGGGGCCCCTCCGGGTGGGCGAGGGGCCGGTGCGCACGGGCGTCACCGCCGTGGTGCCCCCCGGGGACGGCCCCTGGGCGGCCGCCGTGCACGTGATCAACGGCTATGGCAAGAGCCTCGGGCTCATGCAGGTGGAGGAGCTGGGGGAGCTCGAGAGCCCCGTCCTCCTGACGAACACGCTGTCCGTCGGCGCCGTGCAGCAGGGCTACCTCGAGTGGGTGCGCGAGGGCGGGGCCTTCCATCCCGGCCGCAGCCGCAACGTCGTGGTGGGCGAGTGCAACGACGGCTACCTGAACGACCTCTGGGGCCTGCACGTAAGGCCGTCCGACGTCCCCCTTGCCCTCGCCGACGCGGCGCGGGCGACCGCGGTCGTGCAGGGCGCCGTCGGGGCCGGCACGGGCATGGTGGCGTTCGGCCACAAGGGAGGCGTGGGCAGCGCCTCGCGCCGGCTCCCCGGCGGCGGCGTGCTGGGTGCCCTGGTGCTCGCGAACTGCGGGCGGCCGGAGGAGCTTCGGGTGGGTGGCCGTCCCCTTCCACCGCCTGCGGCGGGCGACGGCCCCCCGGCCCCAAGTCCGCCGCCCGGCTCCATCATCATCGTCCTCGCCACCGACGCCCGCCTCGACACGCTGCCCCTGGTCCGCGCCGCGCGTCGGGCCACGCACGGCCTCGCCCGAACGGGCGCGGTCTCGGACCCCGGCAGCGGCGATGTCGTGGTCGCGTTCTCCACCGCCCAGGCCTCCCCGGCGCCGCTGGACGCCCTCTTCCGCGCCGTCGTCGAGAGCACGGAGGAGGCCGTCCTCAACGCGCTCTCCACGGCCGAGACGACGACAGGGCGCGACGGCCGCACGGCCTGGGCCGTCTCTCACGATCGACTGCGCGCGCTGGCCCGCTGAGGCTTGCCTCCCGACAGGCGGCGGACGCCCTAGGCCCAAGAGCGGCGGAGGGGGCGGTTCGGACGGACCGAGACTCGTTCCCGGAGCCGCCGGCGCGCGGCTGGGGGGCAGGGGCGCGCGCGCAGACGCGCGAGCCGTCCGCGCGCGCGGTCGTCGTCGGGGCGGCGGCCGGAAGCTTCCTCGTCCGAGCCGGCTTCGGCCTGCTCCTGCCCGCCCTTCCCGCGTACATCCGTCAGCATGGCCTGCCCATCCCGGACCTGGGGCTGGCGTCCGGCTTCTATCTCGCCTTCAGCATGGCCGGCATGCTGCTCGTGGCCCCGTTCGCCGATCGCGTGGGTCACACGCGGGGCCTCCTGGCCGGCAGCGCGGCGTACGTCGCAGGCACGGCGCTCCTGCTGCTCGCGCCGTCGTCGCTCGCCCTGTTCGTCGGCCGCGGCCTCCAGGGCCTGGCCATGGCCCTGTATGCGCCCGCCGTATTCGGCTACATCGGCACTTCGGTGCCGGCGGCGGACCGCGGCAGCGCCTACGGCACGGTCGCCTCGGCCCAGATGGCCGGCTTCATGCTCGGCCCCACCGTCGGGGGGCTGGCCCTGGGCGCCGGCGGACCGGCGGCGTGTCTAGCCCTGGCCGGGGCCGCGGCCGTGGCCACCCTCGCGGTGACGGCGGCCCTGCCGGCGGAGCCGCCCTTCAGACCCGCAGCAGACGCGCCCGCCCGCGGCCTGGCCTCGCTCGCCGCCCCACTGGGCGCGCTCCTGGCCATGCCGTGGGGTCTAGCGTTTCTCGCCTACACCGTGGGCCAGCAGGTGCCGAACGGCGTGTACAACGCCGTCTGGAGCCTCTACATGTTCCACCTCGGGGCGCCGCCGTGGCTCGTGGGCGTGTCGTACGCCACGTGGGCGCTGCCGCTCGTGGTCCTCTCGCCCCTCTTCGGGCGGCGCGCCAGGGGCGGAGCGGTGGCCACGGGCATGGTCGTGGGCGGGAGCGTGATGGGACTTGCCGCCTTCGCGTACGCGCTTGTCCGGAGCGCTTACGCGATGGCCGGGATCGGGCTCCTCGAGGGGGTCGGCTCCGCGGTCGTCCTGCCCATGTCGCAGGTGTACCTGGCGGAGCGCGTGCCGCCGCATCGCATGTCCGGCACGCAGGCCGTCGCCACGGGGCTCGGCCAGACCGTCGCCCTGGTGGCGGCCGTGGCGTCCGGCTTCGCCTTCCCGATCCGGCCCTGGCTGCCGTTCGTTCTCGTGGGCGTCTGCCTCGTCGCGGGCACGTGGGCCTTCGCCTTCCTGGCCAGGGCGGCGCGGCCGGGCACGGACACGGGCGTCGTCGGGGCGCCGGCCGGCTAGAGGCGCTCGCTCGCGCCGGCGGCCCGAGCGCTCAGGCCTCGGACGCCGTCTCCTCGCTCTCCAGGCTCTCGCCTCGAAGCAGCCGCAGGGCGTTCTGGGTGGCGGCCAGCACGCGACGCTGGCTTCTCTGCGAGAGCGCAAAGCGCACGCTCCCGCCCACCGCCCGCGCCCTCGCCTGGGGCTCCGGCCAGCGCCGACTCAGGCGGAGGGCGGCGTCGACGCTCTGGTAGAGGTGGAAGGTCGCGTCCTCGCCCAGGATGGCCTCGAGGTAGGGCGCCTCGAGGTCCTCGGCCGGCGCCTGCGCCAGGGCGAGCGCCGCCGCGAGCGCTCCGGCCGCCTCGCCGTCGTGGCTGCGCAGCGCCTGGCGGAAAGCGTGCGGGTCGGCGGCGGGCGTTCGCCCCGTCTCCCATGGGTAGCGGGCGCGGGGCCGGTTGAGGTAGCGCGTCAGCGCGACGTAGCCGAAGCCGTGGTAGACGGCCCGCATGAGCGCCCTCGCGAGCGTGGGCGAGCGATCGGCGTAGCGCAGGCTGAGCGCGTCCGTGGCGTTCGCGTACGTCACGAGATGGTGGACGTCGTTCCAGTCCTCCAGGTTCTGCACCGGGAATCGGCCCTGCCGCTCGACCGCCGCCCAGGCCAGGGCGTCGGCCAGGTCGACCACGCCCGCGCCGGCACGCCGCAGGGCTTGCACCGCCTCGAGCGTCTCCGAGAGGCCGCCCTCCAGCAGGGCCTCCGCCGCGGAGGGCGCCACGGCGCGCCCGCGCGCGGGCGGCGCCTGCCGCGCCATCGCCTCGTCCAGGGCCGCGAGGGTGGGCAGCGCCTCCTGCCAGTCGATGTCCTCCTCGTGGCGGTCGCCGTCCATGGCGTCCGCCAGGACGCCGGCAAGAAGGCTGCCGGCGAGTGCCGGCGAAGCGCCCCGACCCAGCCACCGCAAGAGGCGCAGGCACTGGCGCGCCTCGTCTAGGACGTGGCCGGTGCTCAGGAACACGTGGTCGGTTGCGGCGCCGATCACCATCTCGGCCACGAGGCGCTCGTCCCCAGTGGCCAGGGCAGCGCGCAGGATGCGCTCCGCCCCGACGGCCTGGCGCTCGTCCACGAGCGTTCGCAGCTGGCCCACGGCGGCGTCGCCGTCGCCATCGAGCGAGGGCAGGGCGGGGTGGAGCGGGCGCTCGGGCCTGCCGCGCACGGCGTCGGCTAGGTGGCGGAAGGCGTGCACGAGGGCGAGCGCGCGCCCGTCCGCGTCGAGCAGCCCCAGCCCCCGCCCCACGCAGACGAGGATCGTGAACGCGCTGTCGAAGCCGCGCGTGCGGGCTGCGCTGTAGGCGGCCGCCTGCGCCGCGACGGCCTCCGGCGCCTCCCCCTGCGCGAGGAGGGCGGCGGTGGCCTTGGCCACCGGGAAGAGGGCGCCGTCGCGCAGGCCCCGCTCGAGCACGAGGCGCGCCAGCGCCCGGTCGTCCTGGATCACGGGCGCGGAGGCCGTCTCGCCCACGAACAGCCAGCCCGCTTGCTCCCGCACGGGGTAGGCGGGCAGGTCGACGCCGCCGAACGTAAGGCAGCCGCCGGTGGCCAGGTCGAAGCGCCAGTGGTGCCAGTCGCAGCGCAGGACCCCACCCTCGACGTGGCCCTGGGCCAGCGGGTAGCCCATGTGCGGGCAGCGCGCGTCGAACGCGCGCACCGCACCGCCGGCACGCACCATCACCAGATGGCGGCCGTCGACGTGGACGTTGCGGGGCCGGCCCTCGACGAGCGCCTCCGCCGGCATGGCGCGGGCGAACCCGTCGACTGGGGTCGGCTGCGGTGGCAGGGACTCGACGGCCATGACTGCACCTTCTTTGCCGTTCGCCGGCCCCGGGCCCGACCCGGGGCCGACCGCTCAGGCCCAGGCTAACGCCGCGCGGCCCGGCGCGTAAGGCCCCCGGGGACGACGGCCCCCCGTACCTTTGGCCGGGGTGTGCTCGCTTGCCCGCCGCGCCGGCGGGGGCGATCATGGCGACGGAGGCGAGGCGGGCGATGCCGACGCGCGAGAGTGCCCTGCGGGCCGTCGCGGAGGCGCTCAACGCCAGCACCGACGCGGAGGCCGCCCTGGACGCCGTGCTGCCCCACCTCGGCGCCCTGGTCGGTCTGGGCACGGCTTGGGTGTTCCGCTACGATGCCGGCTCAGCCAGTTCCGCGAGGTGGCCGCGGCCGGCCTTCCCCCGGCCCTGGCGCACGACGGAGCGCGCCCCTTGCGCGAGGGCGCATGCGAATGCCAGCGCCTCTTCCGCCTCGGCCGTCTGGCGCGGGCCGCGAACATCGTCACCTGCAGCCGGCTCGAGGGGAGCGACGCGGACCGTGGCGGCCTCGTGCGCCACGCCAGCGTGGCACTGGCCAGCGCGGGCCGGCCGCTCGGCATCCTGAACGTGGCCGCGCCGGGTCGCCACCGCTTCTCACCCGCCGCCTTGGCCCTCATCCAGGCCGTCGCGGGCCAAGTGTCGGTCGCCTTCGACCGCGCCGACCTGACGCGCGCCGCCGAGCGCCGGCTGACGCGCATGGCGGCGGCCGCCCGAGCGGGAAGGGAGCTCCTCAGGGTGCGCTGGGAGGCTGAGCTCTGGCCGCTCGCCGCCACTGCCCTGCGCCACGCCCTCGAAGCGCCGTTCGCCGCCGTGGTCCAGGGCGGACGCCTGCGCGCGCGCATCGAGAGCGACTTTCGCGCGCACTCCGGCGCGCGGCCGGCGCGCGAGCGTCCGGGGGCCGAGGCCGCGCTCTGGTCGGTGCACGGGCCCGCGGTGCGCCTGGGAGCGCGCAGCGGCCTGCGCCAGCCTGTGGGCGTGGAGGGCCTGTCGCTGGTGGCGGAGAGCGATCGGCCCGGCGCGTTCGACGGTGCCGACCTCGATGCCGCGGCGGAGATCGCCGCCCACCTCCGTCTCGCCCTCGCCGCCCTCCGGGCCCGCCTTGGCGCCCGCGCCCAGGCCGTGGAGGGAGAGCGGCGGCGGATCGCGGCGGATCTGCACGACGCCGTAAGCCAGCGCCTGTTCGCCGCCTCCCTCTCCTTGGCAAGGGCACGCACGCTGGCAGCAGGGCCGGGGGACGGCGCGGGCGCCGTCGAGGCCGTGCGCGAGGCCCTGGCTCGGACGGCCGCGAACCTGGCCGACGCACAGGGCGAGATGCAAGCCCTCGTGGGTGCGCTCGGCCCGCGGGCCGGCACGGACCTGGGCGACGACGTCCGGCGCCTGGTCGAGCGCCTGGGGGAGGACGCGGGCCCGATGCTCAGCCTGCGCCTGGGAGAGGCGCTCCCGGCTCTCGGGCCGGAGCGCCACGAGGAGGTGGTGCGCATCTGCCAGGAGGCGCTGCACAACGCCCTGCGGCACGCCAGGGCGGAGCGCGTCGCGGTCGCCCTGCGTCTCGCGGTGGGTGGCCGGGCCCTCTGCCTCACGGTGGACGACGACGGCGAGA
>JAKASY010000028.1 GCA_021817625.1 Bacillota bacterium
ATAGGCGGGTTGTTTGAGGAGAGGATGGCGAAGAAGGTCGCGGCGGAGGTCAAGCTCCAGATCCAGGCGGGCAAGGCGACGCCGGCGCCTCCCGTCGGCAGCGCGCTCGGCCCGCTGGGGATCAACATCATGGCCTTCTGCAAGGACTACAACGAGCGCACGGCCAGCCAGGCGGGCACGATCGTGCCGGTCGTGATCACGGTGTATGAGGACCGCACGTTCACGTTCGTGACCAAGACCCCGCCGACGTCCGTCCTGATCCTCAAGGCGGCCGGCATCGAGAAGGGCTCGGCCAAGCCGCACAAGGACCGGGTGGGTCGCCTCTCGCGCGACAAGGTGCGCGAGGTTGCGGAGATCAAGATGCCCGACCTCGGCGGCGTGAGCTTGGAGGCAGCCATGCGGATGGTTGAGGGCACCGCCCGGTCGATGGGCATCGAGATCGCGTAGCGCGTACACGGAGGCGGACGATGGCGAAGGGCAAGAAGTACCAGGAGGCGCTCAAGAAGATCGAGGCGGGCCGCCTCTACGACGTGGCCGAGGCGTGCGCGCTCGTGAAGGAGACGGCGACGGCCCGCTTCGACGAGGCGGTCGAGTTGGCCGTGCGCCTGGGCGTCGACCCGCGCCACGCCGACCAGATGGTCCGCGGTGCAGTCGCGCTCCCGCACGGCACGGGCAAGACCGTACGCGTGGTGGCGTTCGCCAAGGGCGAGAAGGCGCGGGAGGCCGAGGAGGCCGGCGCCGACGTGGTGGGCGACGAGGAGCTCGTGGCCCGCATCCAGGGCGGGTGGCTCGAGTTCGACGTGGCCGTGGCCACTCCCGACATGATGGGCAGTGTGGGCCGCCTTGGGCGGGTGCTCGGGCCGCGCGGCCTCATGCCCAACCCGAAGAGCGGCACGGTGACCGCCGAGATCGGCGCGGCGGTGCGTGACATCAAGGCGGGCAAGATCGAGTTCCGCACGGAGAAGGCCGGCATCGTGCACGTGCCCGTCGGGCGCGTGTCGTTCACGCCCGACGCGCTGGCCGAGAACATCCACTCCGTGCTCGACGCCCTGGTGCGCGCCAAGCCCTCAGCGGCCAAGGGAACGTACGTGAAGAGCGTCCACCTGGCGACGACGATGGGCCCCGGCATTCCCGTCTCAAGCCGCAGTGCCGTGGAACGCGCGAGCTAGGTCGTTGCGACGAGCGCGGGGGGTGCCATGTGGCGCCCCCCGCGCTTCGTGAATCGGCCCTTGCGGCGGGGCCGGCTGCGCGATACTGCTACGGTGTCAGGCGGACGCGCCTCGCCCCGCGGCGGGCGGGCCGGAGCGGGAGGGATTGCGGTGGCGGAGCGGAAGGCGCGCCGGGTCGTGTTCGCGGCGGCGCGCGAGGCGACGGTCGAGAGCGTGCCGATCGGGGCGCCTGGACCCGGCCAGATCCTGGTCCGGGGAGAGTGGAGCCTGATCAGCACCGGCACGGAGATGACCGCCTACACGGGCGACTTCCCGCGCGGCGAGTCGGCGTGGGGCACGTACGTACGCTATCCCTTCCACCCGGGCTACAGTCTGGTGGGCGTGGTCGAGGCGGCGGGGGAGGGCGCCGGCGCCGGCGTGGGCCAGAGGGTCGCGGTGGAGGCCGCGCACGCAAGCCATGTGCTCGTTGACGCGCCCGGGCCGGAGGCCGCGGCGGGCGGCGAGGGGCGGCACAGCCCGTCCGCCGTCCTACCCGTGCCCGACGGCGTCGCGCCGGAGGAGGCGACCTTCCAGACGCTCGCGCGCATCGTCCTGAACGGCCTTCGCCTGGCCGAGCCGGAGCTGGGCGAGAGCGTCGCCGTCATCGGCTGCGGCCTGCTCGGGCAGCTGGCCATTCGCTTCGCCCGGCTGGCAGGGGCAATGCCGGTCGTCGCCGTGGACCTCTCGCGCGCCCGTCTCGAGCGCGCGCTCGCGAGCGGCGCCGACGTGGCGCTCGAGGCGGATGACGGCGACCTCCCGGCGGCGCTGCGCGCTACGACGGGCGGCCGCCTGGCCGACGCCGTGATCGACGTCACGGGCGCGCCCGCCTCGTTCGTGACGGCGACGCGCCTTGCGCGCGACATGGGCCGCGTGGTCCTGCTCGGATCGCCGCGCGGGCCGGTGACGGTGGACCTGCATGACGACGTGCACAGTCGCGGCCTGCGCGTGATCGGCGCCCACGCCAGCACGACGCCGCGGCGGGAGACGCCGCTCACGCCGTGGACGATGCGCCGCAACGCGGAGCTGTTCTTCGCCCTGGTCCAGGCGGGCCGGCTGAGCGTGGCGGACCTCATCAGCCACCGCTTCGCGCTGGCGGGCGCAAAGGATGCGTATGCCCGGCTCGACGAGGATCGCGCCTCGGCGATGGGCGTCCTCCTCGACCTCCGCGCCTGACGGCGCCCGTTCCAACGATGCGGCCCTCGGGGCCAAGGCAGGTGTTCCCCATGGCAGGAGCGCTCCGCGTTGCCCTGATCGGCTGCGGTACGGTGGCACGACGACAGCACCTTCCCGGGTACCGGGCGGCCCAAGGCGGCGGGGCCGAGGTGACCGTGTTTGCGAGCCGGTCGCGCGCGAGCGCCGAGGCGGCCGCCGCGGACTGGGGCGGCGGCGCGGTGGTGACGGATTGGCGCGAGGCGCTCGAGCGCGCGGACGTGGACGCCGTGGACGTGTGCACGCCCAACGCCATGCACGCGGAGGTGGCGATCGCCGCCGCGGAGGCCGGTAAGCACGTGCTGGTCGAGAAGCCGATCGCCACCTCGCTCACGGAGGCGGACGCGATGATCGCGGCCGCCGAGGCGATGGGCGTCGTGCTCATGACTGCCCAGAACGGGCGCTACGCGCCCGCCATGCAGGCCGCGGCCCAGCTCGTGAGAAGCGGCGGCCTGGGCGAGCTGACGTGCGTCGAGGCCTACCTGGCCCACGGCGGGCCCAGCCTCTGGGCGCCGCAGGCGTCGTGGTTCTACGCGCGCGGCGAGTCAGGTGGCGGCTCGCTCATCGACCTTGGCGTGCACGCGGCCGACAACGTGCGGGCGGTGACCGGCGACGAGTTCGCGACGGTGGGCGCGTTGCTCGCCGACGTGACGGCCGGCGTCGAGCTCGACGGCGAGATCCTCTTCCGCCTGTCCGGCGGCGCTTTGGGCTTCCTCAAGGGCAGCTGGAACGCGCCTTACGGCAACGACCGCCATCTCGTCGTGTGGGGACGGGAGGCGCAGCTCGTCGTGGAGCGCGAGCGCATGGTCGTGCGCCGGCCGGGCGGCGTCGAGGTGGTGGCCGGGTCCGCGGCGCCTGCCGACCTCTACACGGACTTCGTGCGCGCCTGCCGCGGCGAGGGGCCGTCGCGCCCGAGCGGGCGCGACGGCCGCGCCGCGCTGGCGGTGGTACTCGCCGCCTACCGCTCCCACGCCGCGCGCGCCTTCGTCCAGCCCGAGTGACCGCCAAGCCCCGACGGCCGGCCGGTGCAGGACTTTCGCCATGGCTCGGGAATGTACGAGAAGTCCCCCATCAGTTAGCACCATTTTGACAAGGATGGTGACGCCTTTGCGTCGCACCGCCCGCATCGGCTCGATGGCGGCCGCGGCGGCCATGCTCGGGGCCGGGCTCTTCCCGATGGTCTCGAGCGCCGCCTCCGGCCAGGTCAACATTATCGAGTGGGTCAATCCGCCGGCGGTCACCGCCACCAAGCTCATCGACACGGGCTTCCAGAAGGCCACGGGCATCAAGGCCAACCTGACGACCGCCGTGGACCGCGCCACCAACTACGCGGCCCTCGAGAAGACAAGCGTCCAGAGCGGCAGCCAGGACATCATGGCCGTCTTCCCCATCCAGCCCTACCCGCCCGGCATGCCGACGACTGACCTGTCGAGCGAGGCGCTGTGGGGCGTCGACGGCGTCTACACCGCCTTGAACAACCAGCCCTGGGTGAAGCGCATGCTTCCCGCCTCCCGTGAGGCGCAGACCTACAACGGCAAGCTGTACGGCCTGAACACGGGCGTCTACCAGGTCGGCGTGTTCTACAACAAGACGATCTTCGCCAAGTACCACCTCACGCCGCCCACAACGCTCAGCCAGTACATGAAGCTCGCCGCCACGCTGAAGAAGGACGGCGTGACGCCGCTCTGGTTCGGCGCCGGCGCCGGCGCGCCCGTGTACGAGTGGGTCATGCTCATGGACGCCGAGCTCATGGCCATCTACGGCAACATGAACGTGGACAACGCGTTCTGGGCGAACAAGACGGGCTTCACGAGCAAGCAGTTCGTGCAGGCCCTGACCCAGGCCAAGGAGATCACCACGACCATGGAGCCCAACTGGCAGGGCGAGCCCTGGACCGGCATGCCGGGCGCCTTTGCCTCGGGCAAGGCGGCGATGCTCCTCGACGGGTCGTGGGATATGGCCTCGGTCCTCACCGCCAACCCGAAGATGCAGATCGGCTACTTCCCGCTGCCGGGCAGTAACGTGGCCGCGCGCAACGTGTCGATCCTCCAGCCCGACCTCACGTGGGTCGTGCTCAAGAACGGCAAGGACCAGGCCCAGGCGCTTAAGTGGCTCAACTACTTCTCGCAGCCCAAGGTGTACGCGCAGTACGTGAAGGTGACGGGCATCTCGCCCTCGTTCAAGGGCACCTACCCGAGCGCGACGCAGGGCATCCTCGGCAAATGGCTGTCCAAGGGCCTCCTGGAGGCCAACGCGGAGCCCGCCCTGCCGGCTTCCGGACCGTTCGCGCTGCAGCCGACGAACTTCTGGAACACGCTGCAGTCCACGCTCCTCGGCCAGACCTCGATCGCCAAGGCGACGCAGGGCTGGGAGGCGGCCTGGAAGTCGATGAAGAAGTAGTCACCATCCGCATGGCGTAAGCGATAGACCGCGCTCCGCGCGCCCTGGCGGCGGTCGCGGTCTATCCACATCATTCTCAAAACGTGGGAAGGGGCCATGGCGATGGCCAGCGTCCAGGCCGCACCGGCGGCTGGCGGTTCCGACACGAAGCACGCGCCGCATCACCTTCGGATCCGGCCCTACCGCACGCCCGCCACCGCGGCGATGTCTCCGGGGATCATCGCCTACCTGCTGTTCTCCATCGTTCCGGCGCTCGGCACGTTTCTCATCTCGCTCACGAACTACAACGGCATCCCGGGGCTGCCGGTGCAGTTCGTCGGCCTGTCAAACTTCACCCAGATGCTCGGCAACGCCGCGAGCGGCTTTCAGACCTCGCTCGTGACCACGCTGATCTTCGCGGTCGCGGTCACGCTCATCCAGAACGCGGTGGCCCTCGGCCTCGCGGTCCTGTTGCGCAACCGATTCCCCGCGGTGGGGCTCCTCCGCTCGCTGATCTTCCTGCCGGCGGCGCTGGGCGTGACGATCAACGGCATCCTCTGGCTCCTCATCTTCAGCCCGAGCCAGGGCCCCGCGGCTGGCTTCCTCGCCCTCTTCCACCACACGAGCGCGTTCTTCGGCTCCGCCTCGCTCGCCCTCACGCTCGTCATCTTCGTGCAGATCTGGGCGAACATCGGCTTCACGTCGCTCATCTACCTGGCGAGCATGGACAACATCCCGCCCGACCTGTTCGAGGCCGCCCGTATGGACGGGGCGGGGCGGTGGTCGCTCTTCCGCGCCGTCACCTTCCCGCTCATCAGCACGGCGATGACGGTGAACGTGCTTCTCGCCACGGTGGGCTCGATGAACGTCTACGACATCATCTTCGTGCTCACCGACGGCACGAGCAACACGGCCACGTTGGGCATGTACATGTTCAACACCTCGTTCGAGGGCTCGGGCGACCTGGGCCTGGGCGCCGCGGTCGCCGTCATGATGTTCCTCCTCACGCTCATCGTCGCGGTGCCGCTGCAGTGGCTTTTGCGCCGTCGGGAGGTGACCGTATGAGCCGCAGGCGCCGGGCCTGGGACAACACCTGGAAGCTCATCCTCGCGGCCGTGATCATCCTGCCGCTCTATGCCCTGCCGCTCGTCTACCTGCTGAGCGTCTCCTTCCAGACGCCCGCCCAGTTCCTCAAGGACCCGATGACCCTGCCGCATCCCTTCGTCCTGGCCAACTACCCGAACGCCTGGGTCCAGGGCCAGTTCGGCCAGTACTTCATCAACTCGATCATCTACACGGCTTCGGCCACGGTCCTGTCCGTGCTCTTCGCCGTGTTCATCGCCTTCCCGATCGCACGCCGCTACATCCGCGGCGGCTCGCTCATCTACTCGCTCTTCCTCGCGGGATTCTTTCTGCCGGTGAGCATCGTACCGCTGTTCATCGAGGCGGAGCGCCTGGGCCTGTACAACACGCAGTGGGGGTACGTCCTACTCCACCTCCAGCTCGGTCTGACGCTCGGCGTCCTGTTCTTCGTCGGCTACTTCACGAACATCCCCAAGGAGCTCGACGAAAGCGCCCAGCTCGACGGCTGCGGCTACTTCCGCTACGTCACGCAGATCCTCATGCCGCTGTCGCTGCCGGCGCTCGTGACGGTCGGCGTGTACGCAGCCGTCTCGACCTGGAACGACCTGATCGGCCCCGTCGTGTTCCTCGCCTCGAACCAATACTTCCCGCTCACCCGCGGCCTGTTCAGCTTCTACGGCCAGTACGAGAGCGAGTGGACGCTGCTCGCGGCCGGCGTGTTCATCGTCGCCGCTCCGCTCATCCTCACGTTCGCCTTCATCCAGCGCTATCTCGTGCGCGGCGCGACGGCGGGCGCGCTCAAGCTCTAGGACGGCCGAGCCCGCGCGGGACGGGGTGCGAGCGGCATGACGGACGCGGCCGACGACGGCCACCTGCGCATCCTCGCGGGCGGCGGCGAGTCCGCGACGACGGTCCGGCGCTCGCGCTTTCTCGGTCACGCCGCCCCGGTCCACGACGGACGGGGCGGCCTTAGCGCCTTCGTGGAGGCCCTCCGGGCGCGCCACCGCGACGCGAGCCACGTGGTCTACGCGTGGCGCGGACGCGACGGGGCAAGCCGCTCCAGCGATGACGGCGAGCCGGCCGGCACCGGTGGCCGGCCCCTGGCGGCCGTGCTGGAGCGCGCCGGCCTCGTGGATAGCGCCGTGGCGGTGGCGCGCGTGTTCGGCGGCGTGCTCCTCGGCGCGGCCGGCCTCGGGCGTGCCTACGGCGAGGCGGCGGCGCTGGCCGTCGCCGCGGCCCCGGTCGCCGTCCTGCGCCCGTACGTGGCCGTGGAGGCCGCGTGCGCGTACGCCGACCAGCCGGCCGTGGAGGCAGTGCTCCGCGGCCGCCTGGTGGACCCGACGCGCGTGTTCGGCCCGGCCGGCGTCGAACTGCGCGGCGAGGTGGCGGCCGAGGCGCTGGACGCGCTCGCGCAGGCGGTGGCCGCGGCGAGCGCGGGGCGGGCCGTCCTGGGCGCCCTCGGCGACCCGCACTGGCGGTGAGCGGCAGCGGAAGGGCGGTGGTCGACGACAGGCGCCGCCTCCGGGCGGCTGCCCCGGCGCGCCGTCGCCAGCAGACCAGGGCGGCTGCGCTCGCGCGTGGTCGCCCGGCTTGGTGCCCTTGGCAGGCCGTGCCACATTCATGCCGCAATTCGCCGCTACGCTGGCCCGGGAGCCCGTCGGCCGCGTCGCCTTCCCTTCGCCCGCACCGCCCGGCGCCGCTTCCTATGGCCCCGCAGCACGAAGGGAGGATGACCCTGTGAACGCACGCCTCGTGGCCGTGCGCGCGCTCGTCGTCGGCACCGCCATCGCCGTTGGCGGGCTCGGCGGCGGCCTCGCGCTGGCGCAGGGGGCGCCGCCGAGCGGCAGCCTCACCGGCACCGTGAGCCAGATCATCCCGGCGACCAGCACGGCCGCGGAGGAGATCGTCGTCTCGCCCCAGGGCACCACGGGCGCAGACACGTTCGCGCTCGCGCCCTCCACGACGTACACGCTTGCCGCGCCGGGGCTGGACAGCCTGGACGTGGCGCTTTCCGCCGCCGCGCTGGCGGTGGGGGAGACGGTGTCCGTGACGGCGGCATCGCAGGCCACATCGCCCGCGTCGCTCGCGGGCGTGTGGGTGCACGGGGCGCTCGTGGTCGGCCAGGTCACGGCGATCGTCCAGGGCAGCGCGTTCGACGTCACGGCCGGGGGCAGCGTCACCCAGGTGGCGGACACGGGCCTAAGCGCCAGCGTCGTGCCCGCGGTTGGCGCGGACGTCGCCGTGTACGGCATCCCGACCGGCACGAACGCGCTCACCGGCTACGCCGTCTACACGCAGGCGTACCCGCCGGTCACGGGCACGATCACGACCGTCGGCAACGGGGCCATCACGCTCGCCGCCGACGCGGGCAGCTTCACCGCCGCCCTACCCGCTGCGGTGCCGGTGAACGTCGGCAGCGCCCCCGCGGGCCAGGCCTTCCTCCTGCCCGGCGCCCAGGCGACCGTCACCTACAGCGTGTCCGAGGCCGGCGCGGCGACGGCGCAGGTGCAGCTGACGCCGACCACCATCAGCGGCACGCTCGTGGCCGCGCCCCAGACGAACGCGGGCGTCACCACGTTCACGGTCGCCACGGGCACGAACTCGAGCCAGGCTGTCGCCGCCACGGCCGCGACGACCGTGACGGGCGGAAGCCTCGCGAGCGCCCAGGCCGGCACCGCCGTGACGGTTACGGGCGTGCTCGCCTCGAACCTCCTCACCGCCCTCAGTGTCACGCTCGGCACCGCCACCACGCCGTCCGGGCCACCCACGCCTCCGGTGCCGCCGCCCACCCGGATCTCGGGCACGGTCGCGGCCGTGAGCGCGTCGTCGATCACGGTCGACGCGGAGGACGGGCCGTTCACCGCGACGCTCACAAGCGCGACCCAGGTTCAGGTCGGTTCCGAGAGCGCGACCCTGGCTGACCTCGCGCCCGGCCAGGAGGTGAGCCTGCGCCTCGTCCAGGCTTCCGGCCCGAGCGGCTCGAGCGGCGGCACGCCGCAGGTCGCGGCCGTCGCGATCCGGCCACAGCACCTGCGCGGCACGGTGACCGCGGTCACGTCCCAGACGGCCTTCACGGTGCAGACGCCCGAGGGCGAGAGCGTGGCGGTCACCGTGGCGCCTGGAGCAGGCGTCAGTGGCAGCGTCGCCGTCGGCAACGTCGTCCAGGCGCAGGGTCTGGACATGGCGCCCGCGGCGTTCGAGGCCTTCGCCCTCATGACCCGCACGCCGCCGCCGATGAGCGTGCACGGCACGATCACCGCGCTGACGGCCACGTCGATCACGGTGGCCGGCGGCGGGCCGCGTCCCGAGCACGCCGGCCGCCGCGGCGACCCACCGGCGCCCGCGAGCGTCACCTTCACCCTGGCAGGCGCCACCCAGGTGTTCGTGGGCGACCGCTCCATGTCGATCGACGCCCTCGCCGTCGGCGAGGCGGTGGACGTCACGGCCGCGCCCGGCAGCCTGGTGGCGGCCACCGTCCGGGTCCGCCCCAGCCACGTGGCGGGCACGGTCGTGGCGGTGGCGACGTCGGGGAGCGACACGGTTCTCACCGTGGCCGCGCACGGGCCCGGTCCGCGCCCGCTCGCGCCCGCGGCGCGCGCGCTCGACGCCGGCGGTCCGCGCACTGCCGGGAGCGTCGCGGTGACCGTGCTGCCCGACACCCAGGTCAGCTCGCCTGGGGCATCCCAGGCGCCCGCCCTTGCGGTCGGGCAGCGCATCGACGCGATGGGCGGCTGGACGGGGACGACGCTGATGGCTGCGGCGGTCGTGGTCCTGCCGGCACAGGGCGGCCCCGCACACGGCGGACACTAATCGCCTCCTCACGGCGGGGACCGGTGCCGTACGGGCGCCGGCCCCCGCCCGCGTGGTATCCTCCTCGCACGATGGAGAGGTGGTGTGGCATGACGACGCTCCCGCGCAAGGAGGCACGGACCCTGCGCGGGAGTCGTATGCCCTGACGCCGGTTTGACCTCGGCGCGGACTGCTCCCTCGGGCGGTGAGT